>JAJYBX010000224.1 GCA_021778785.1 Acidobacteriota bacterium | reverse complement strand
GCGGATTTCAGGAAGGAGACCGAGGAATCGGCCTGCTTCTGGAACTGGTCGTTGGCCTGGATGGAGGTCCCGAGATCCAGCACCGACGCGGCGCCCGCGGGGTCGTCCCCGGGATTGGTGATGCGCACACCCGAGCTGACGCGCAGCGAGTTCTGGGCCAGGCGATCCTGGGTGCGCTGGAGGCCGAGAAGCATCTGGCGGGTCTGGATGCTGCTGGGCATACGGATGGACATGGCTTACCCCTTCCCTGAGCTCATCGGCCGAAGTTGTTCACCAGCTGATCCATGAGCTGGTTGATGACGGTCAGGAACCGCCCCGAGGCCTGGTAGCCCTGCTGAAGGGTCATCATGGAGGCGGCCTCCTCGTTGAGATCTACGCCCGAAATACTGTCCCGCTGGGACTTCAGGGCGCTCACGAGGTTCTGCTGGGTGGTGGACTGGGCATTGAGGGACTGGACCTTCGTTCCCATGTCGCCCACCAGGCTGGCGGCGACGCTGCTGTAGGGCCCCGAATCGCCCACGCCATCCCCATTGGTGTCCACGGTGCCTGAGGTGAACTGGAGGTTGGCCAGCTTGTTGGCGTTGGCATTGTCCCCCACCGCGCCGGCCACGCCGGCGGCGGCGATCAGGTTGGGATTGGCCGCCACCGCCGCGTTGACGGACAGCGCGTTGACCATGCCCTTGTAGTTGGTCGCCGCCGTGATGACGGTCGGCAGGCCGTTGGCCCCGTTGGCCACGCCGGTCTGGAAGAAGTCTGTGCCCGTGGTGACGCCATCCGCCGCATAGCCGGTGCGGTGGAGCAGGTTCACCTGGCTGGCGATGCCGGCGGCCAGCTGGTCGAGCTGGCGCTGGTAGCCGGGGTAGATGTTGTCCCGCAGATCCAGCTGGGCGCCCAGGGAGCCGTCGCTGATCTTCGCGGTCACGTCCACCACGGTGCCCCCCATGGTCGAATCCACCCGGAGGTGGCCGTCCAGGGCCGGGTCGGGGCTGGTGCTGAGCTGGTACGAGGTGTTCCCGTTCACCAGGGCCGCCGTGCCCGAATCCAGCGTGATCTGGTACTCGCCGTGGGAGCCTTCGTTCACGTTGATCCCCACCAGCTGGGCCAGCTGGTTCGTCAGGGCCGTGCGCTGGTCCCGTGCGTCGTTGCGGGAACCCGGGGTGATCTCGGTGCTGATGGTCTGGTTGAGCTGGGCGATCTGGCCCGTGAGGTTGTTCACCTGGTTCACGAGGTTCTTCACGGAGAGGTCGGCCGTGTTCCGCTGGTCGTCGAGCATGCGGTATTGGCCCTGCATGCCCGTGATCAGGGTCTGGGCCTGCCCGATGAGGTTGGTCCGGAGGGAGCTGTCCTCCGGCCTGGCCGCCAGGTTCTGGAACCCCTGGAAGAAGGACTGAATCTGGGCGGCCACGCCCGTGCTGGTGGAATCGCCGAGGGTCGTCGCCACGGCGTTCAACCCGGCATAGCGGTCCGAGGCGCCGGATTCACGGGCCGTCTCCCGGTAGATCTGGAGATCCAGGAACTGGTTCCGGATCCCCTGCACATCGTTGAGGCTGACGCCCGTCCCGAAGTAGACCCCTCCCTGACCCAGGGCCTGGGACGCCGAAAGATCCGCCCGTTGCCTGGAGTAGCTGGGGGTATTGACGTTGGCGATGTTGTTGCCCACCACGTTGAGGGCCGACTGCTGGGCCTGGAGCCCGGACAGTCCGACGAAGAGGCCTGCATTGAGTCCCGGCATGGCTAGATCCTTCCGTGCATGCGGGGGGCGAGGACAGGGCCGCCGGCCACCTGCCCGTCCCGACCGTAGCCCCGGTCCCCCGCCAGGCCCATGAGGGCGGCGCGCAGGGGGGCCTGGAGCCCATTCACCAGGGCCTGGATGGAGGCCACCTTCCGCTGGAGGGCCAGGGCCCCTTCGCGGTCCTCGGGCCAACCCACCAGCTCAGCCCATCGGATGGACGAGAGCAGGCCCATGGGGTTCTCACCCGCGATCAACCGGGCTTCCAGGGTGTCCAGAAGGTCGGGCACGGCATGCAGCATGATGGGCCTCCTCCCGGAACCTTCGGCAAGGCTCAAGCCAACAGGTCCAGGTGGGGCCCGGCACCCTCTGCCGAGTCCTGGGGGGACCAGGGGTCCGACCCCTCGGTCTCCTCCTCACCCTGGCGGGAGCCCTGCCCGGACTGGCGGCCCCGGCCCTCCCGCTCGGTGAGTCGGAGGACATCCGTCTCCTCCACATCGGCCACGTCCACCATGGCCTCCGCCAGCTTGGCGTCAAAGGCCTGTTTCCGGGCCTGTTCCTGCTGGATCTGGGCGTGGCCATCCACGGCCAGACGGGCCGCCTCCACCGAGGCGGTCTGGAGGATCTGGCGCTGGGTCAGGGGACTGATCATCACCTCACGACGGGGGCCTCAGGCTAGGGGTTGGAGCCCCCCGCCAGGTGCTCACGGATGAGCCCCTCGGCCACTGCCTCTCCGTCAGGGTGATAGGCGTCCGCATCCATCTGGTTCTTGATGGCTTCCACCTTCTCGGACCGGATGTCCGGGGTCACCGCCAGCACCTCCTGGGCCACGGCCACCAGCCGGGCCGAGGAGGAGACCTGGAAGGCATCCGAGACGGGGGCCGGACCGGATGCTGAGCCCACGGCCGGAGAGGGCGAAGCCTTGGGGCCACTGGTCCCCTGGGTTCCACCGACACTGCCGGTCTTGCCACCGATGCGCATGATCACCTCGACATGGAGCGTATCGGCAGTTTCCCGGATTCCTCAACCCTTGACCTGGGCCTTGGGGGCCTCGTCCCGGCGGGACCAGGCCTCCTCCAGGCGTTCCGCCAAGCCCCAGCCCTTGCCGGAGGAGGCGGCCTTGTTGGCCACGGCCTGATCCATCAGGTACTCATAGGTGGATCGGGAATGCCCGGAATCCCCGAGGAGATTGGAGGGCTGGATGGTCTTCCGCATGGCCTGGAAGAGGAGCCCCATGAGCAGCCCCTCGAACTGCTGGGCGGCCTCCTTGGTCTTGTCCGAGGCTGCGGGCACCTTCCCGGCCCCCTGGGCCAGGGTCGCGGCGTCCACCGCGGGCAGGGATGTCAGGCCGCTCACAGGATCCTCAGCTCGGCCTGGAGGGCGCCGGCCTCCTTGATCGCCTGCAGGATGGCCACCAGATCCCGGGTGCTCACGCCCATGCCATTCAGCATTTCCGCCAGCTTGCCCACGCTCACGCCCGGTTCGACGGACACGGTCTTCGGCTTCTCCTCCTTGACGGTCACATCCGTCTTGGTGGCCGTCACGGTCTTGCCCTGGCTGAAGGGCGCCGGCTGGCTCACCAGGGGCGTGGAGCTGACCACGATGCTCAGCCCGCCCTGGACGATGCTCACGGCCCCGATCTTCACATCCGCCCCCAGGATCACGGTGCCGGTGCGCTCGTTCACCACCACCCGGGCCACGGGTGACAGTTCCACCGGCAGGTTCTCCAGGCGGGCCGCCAGCTCCACCGCATGGCCCTGGAGCGCGGGGGGGATCTGCACATCCACGGTGCGCCCGTCCAGGGGCTGGGCCACGTTCACCCCCAGCTCCTTGTTGATGGCGTGGACCACCCGCATGGCCGTGGTGAAGTCCTCTTCCTGCAGGTTGTAGCGGAGGGTGGTCCGGGCATTGAAGTTGCCGCCCACCTCGCGCTCGATGAGGGCGCCATCCGGCACCCGGCCCACGTTCGGATTGTTCTTCGTGACGGAGGCCCCGCCCGCCGCGGCGGCGAAGCCGCCCACCAGCAGGGAGCCCTGGGCCACGGCGTAGATCTGGCCGTCCGGCCCCTGCAGGGGCGTCATCAGCAGCACGCCGCCGGCCAGGGACTTGGCGTCGCCCGTGCTGGAGACGGTGACATCGATGCGCGAGCCCGACCGGGCGAAGGGGGGAAGCTCCGCGGTCACCATGACCGCGGCCACGTTCTTCACCTTCACGGAACCCGGATTGATGGTGAGTCCCTGGCGGGCCATGAGGTTGGTGAGGGACTGGACCGTGAACTTCGTCTGGTCCTTGTCGCCCGTGCCGTCGAGGCCCACCACCATCCCGTAGCCCAGGAGCTGGTTGCCCCGGACCCCCTGGAGCTGGGCCACCTCCTTCAGGCGGGCCTCCACCCGCTTGTCGGTCTTGATCGTATCGGCGCCCGCCAGGGCCAGGGTCGCCAGGAACAGGGCTGCGACGCGCATGGAAGCCTCCTAGAAGGGCCAGATGTAGTTGAGCAGGCGGCTGATGTAGCCGGGCTTGAGGGTCTCGTCCACCACGCCCTCGCCGCCGTACCCGATGCGCAGCTCGGCCACCTGGCCGGAGGCGATGGAGTTGGCGCTGTCAAGGCGCTGGGGATCCACCATGCCGGCCACATAAAGGCGCTGGGTCTCGTTGTTCAGCTGGATGTCGCGGAAGCCCTCGAAGATG
>JAJYBX010000223.1 GCA_021778785.1 Acidobacteriota bacterium | reverse complement strand
CCACAGGGTCGAGGAGAGGAAGGAGAAGGACCAGCTCTCGTTGTAGCCGACCCCTCCGGGGGACGATCCCATCTTGAAGGTGAAGTTCTGGACCCCGTTCACCAGGGTGGGCTTGGTGCCCCACCCGACGCAGAGCGTGACGGGCTTGGTGGTGTCCAGTTGCAGGCTGGTGCAGTAGTCGATCGAGGTGGCCGCGAGGGTGGGTTCCGGGGAGCCAGGCTGGTTGTTGGCATTCGGGATCTGGATCTGGGTGACCTCGCTGAGGCCGAATTCGCAATCGATGATCTGGAGGGTGATCCGGTCCCGCTTCAGGACCATCCAGGGCTTCCCGGTCACCTGGAGCGCCCGGTCGCCGTAGATGTTAAGGCTGTAGTAGGTGTTCGGGATGGACCCCTTCCAGAACTCGTAGGTCTCGGCGGGGCTGGTGGGCACCGTCGATGTGGTCGTGGATGAGCCCGCGCCGCCGCAGGCGGTGACGGACAGGAGCAGCAGGGTGGCGAAGGCCACCAGCCCGAGCGCGACAGGACGTTTCATGGGGTCTCCTTCCCAGTGCGGTTAGAGGCTGTAGGCCAGCAAGACGGTGTCCTTGATGGTCCAGATGTTGGTCTTGAAGTAGAGGATGTTCCCGCCCCCATCGGTCTTGCAGTAGTTCGACACGATGCTGCCTGACACGGGATCCACCTGCTGGAAGTTCGGGTTGTTGAAGACCCACAGGTACCCGCCGCCGAGGTCCAGCCGGGTGGCTTGGCCGGTGGTGGTGAGCAGCGCGGGGGAGAGGGGGACCTGGGTGCTGGTGGCCGGGTCGAATTTGACGATCACGTGGCTCACCGGCGTGGGGGAGGCGTAGTTCCGGTCGATGGCGGCATAGAGGTTGGTGCCGTCGCTGGCCAATCCCTGGAGGATGGGAATCTCCCCGGTCAGGCCGGCGGCGACCGGGATCGGCGCCTCGGCCAGGCCCGTGACCAGGTTCATCCGGAAGACGCCCTGCGGGAAGTTCCCGTTCGCGTCGATGTAGGTGCCCGTGGACCAGAGCGCGCCGTTGTGCCAGGCGATGTCCGCGACGAACTGGATCCCGTTCACGGGGCTGGTGGGGGCCATCGGCACCAGGGGGACATTGGCGGTGCTGAGGATCTGGCCACTCGCCGGGTCGATCTTGAACACCGTGCCGTAGGTGGAGGAGAAATCGGTCATGGTCCACAGGTAGATGGAGGTCCCGTCCGTGGCGAGGGCCTTGAACATCGCGCCGGAGACCACCGTTCCCAGGCTGAGTTGCCGGACCAGGGTGATGGCATTGCAGTCGCTGGTGATGAAGCTCCAGGAGAAGGGACTGGCCAGGGCATTGCCCGCCAGGTCCTTCACGCCCGTGGTGAGGCTGGCGGTGTAGGAGAGGTTGATGCCCAGCCGGGCGGTCGGTGTGAACGCGACCGTGGCCCCCGTGATGGCGACCGTGCCCGGGACCGCGGTTCCCGCCTGGGTCAGCGAGAAGGCGCTGGCGGGCGCCGAGACCGTGATGTTTTCGCTGAAGGTGGCGCTGACCAGCGCGTTGACGGGCACACCCGAGGCGAGGTTGGAGGGGCTTGTGCTGAGGACATATGGTGGGGCGGTGTCCTGGGGCAGGGTCCCCGAACTGGAGCTGCTGGAACCACCGCCCCCACCGCAGGAGAACAGGAGAGCCACCGCCAGGAAACAGGTGAAAAACCTCCGCCGATCGACCATGGCCGCTCCAGATTATTCATGATTTATGGGTGGATTATAGGCCCAGTCGTCGCAAAAAGCGACTTTTGTATTAATTATTCGCGCTGCTTTCCGCAGCCGGAGCCCCCCGACCGGGCGCAGGGGGACGCCGCTCACGAGGGCGCCGGAACGGTCGGACACACATGGCCCTGCCGGTGTCGTGGGGGGACAGTGGCCCCGTCAGCGCCCGACTCGAGGGCGCGCCCTCAGGACTGGGACCACGCCCCACCGGGCATGGGCTCTCCGGCCCAGGCCACCTCGAAGGCCTCCCGCACTTCGACGAGGCCGCCGCCAGCCCCCAGCACCAGGCCCAGCTTGGCGAGGGCCGACCAGCGGGTGTGCAGGCCGCCGGAGAGGGCGCCGGCAGTGAGGAGGGCCTGACCCATCTCATAGGCCGAGAGGTCCACGCCGCCCGCCGGGCACTGGGAGGTGACCACGACGGGGAGGTTCCGGGCCCGGCAGTCCGCCAGCATGGCCCGCAGGTCCGCCCGGCCCATGGGCAGGTTGCCGGCGCCGAAGGCCTGGATGAGCACGGCCCGGGAGCCCTCGGGCACCGGACTCCAGACCATGCCCGGATGGGGCGTGAGCGTGTGGACCGCCAGGTCGAGGGCCGCGCCCAGGCCCGCCGGCACCTGGCGGAGGAACTGGCCCACCTCGGGGTGGAGGAGGATCTCCGCGCCGATCTCGGCCAGGGGCGGCAGGTTGGGGCTCTGGAAGGCCTCGAACTGGTGGACGCTCAGCTTGTCGGCGGCCACGCCGCGGATCCAGTGGGTGCCGAAGCAGATGCCGATCTCGGGGATGCCCCGGCAGGCCAGGTCCACGGCATTGATGAGGTTGCCGCGGGCGTCGCTGCGCACGAAGGCCAGGGGCCGCTGGCTGCCGGTGAGCACCACGGGCTTGCCCAGGTCCGCCAGCAGGAAGCCCAGGCAGGAGGCGGTGAAGGCCATGGTGTCCGTGCCGTGGATGATGACGAAGCCGTCGAAGTCGCGCTCCGCCTTCCGCACGCGGTCCGCCAGGGCGAGGATGTGCGCCGGCTCCAGGCAGGCGGAGTCCTGGTTGAAGGGCACCTCCACCGCCAGCCGCGCCAGCTGGCCCAGCTCCGGCACCTGCTCCTGCAGGTGGTCGAGGAAGCGCCCCGGGGCCAGGGAGGCGGGCTCCCCGCTGGGCGCCATGCCCAGGGTGCCGCCGGTGTGGAGGAGGAGGATGCTGCGCGCCATGGGGCCCCCGTTCCACCCTAGCGAAAATCCAGCCTCCGCCCTAGGGGCGCACGCCTGTGACCACAGGCAAGGCGTTGGCGTGATTCACTGGGATGGGCCGAATCCATGCGCCGCATCCCCCGCTACCTCCGCGTCATCACCTCCCGCTACCTGGGCAGGCTGCTGAAGGGGCGCCTGGAGGGGAAGCAGCTCCAGGCGGCGGTGGAGGCCACCCTGGCCACCCTGCCCTTCCAGGAGAAGCTGCTGGTGCGGGAGGGGGCCCTGCGCTCGGAAGCCCTGAACCGGCAGCTGGCCTGGGCCATGGCCTTCGTGGCCGGGGCCGTCAATGCGGGCGGGTTCCTCGCCGTGGGCCACTACACCTCGCACATGACGGGCGTGGCCTCCACCATGGCGGACATGATGGCCCTCGGCGACATGGAGACGGCCCTGGCCGCGCTGGCCATGATGCTGAGCTTCATGGCCGGCGCCTTCCTCTGCACCACCCTCATCAGCCTCGGGCAGCGGCGCCGCATGCGCAGCCGCTATGCGCTGACGCTGGTGCTGGAGGCGGGCTTCCTGCTGCTCTTCGGGCTCATGGGGGCGCGCCTGGAGACGGAGATCCGCTTCACCCTGCCCACGACCGTGATGCTGCTCTGCTTCATCATGGGCATGCACAACGCCGTGACCTCCATCATCTCCGGCGCCGCGGTGCGGACGACGCACATGACCGGCACCGTGACCGACATCGGCATCGAGCTGAGCCGCCTGGCCTACGTGAACCGACACCAGCGCCCCGGCCGCGAGCGCATCGTGGCCAACCGCCAGAAGCTGGTCCTCCTCCTGCTTCTCCTCGTCTCCTTCATCGGCGGCGGCGTCACCGGGGCCCTGGCCTTCAAGCACGTGGGCTACAAGGCCACCCTCCCGCTGGCCCTCTTCCTCTGCTTCCTGGCTGCGCGGCCCCTTCTGCTGGAAGTCCGGCTCCTGCTGCACCGGATCCGGAAGCAGTGGGAATAGGGCCGGCCCCGCTCAGATCACGTCCAGGCCCACCAGACGCTCCACCCCTTCCACTTTCCGGGTGCGGGCCGCACCCTGGCCGCCGACGATGAGACGGCAGCCTCTGGGGAGACGTTCGAGCAGATCCATCAGCAGGCGGCGCGTGGTCTCGCCCGAGCTCTGGATGGAGAGGCTCACGGCCACGCGGTCCACCTTGAGGGTCCGGGCCGCGTGGGCGATGCTCGCCACGGGCAGGTCCACCCCGAGGAGCTCGACCCGCGCGCCGCTGGCCGCGTAGGCCAGGGCGGCCATGAGCAGGCCCAGCCGGTGGCGTTCCCCGGGCAGGGTGGCGAGGAGGACCGTCCCGCGGCCGGGTACCGGCCGGCACTCCAGCCGCTGCTCGCGGAGGAGATCCTCCAGCACCTCCGTGAGCAGGTGCTCGTGATGGATCCCGATGCTGCCATCCGCCCAGGCCATGCCCACGCGATCCAGCAGGGGGGA
>JAJYBX010000222.1 GCA_021778785.1 Acidobacteriota bacterium | reverse complement strand
GAGGTCCACGACGGCCTCGGGGGCCCCCTTCGTGGCCACCACGATCTGGTCATCCCCGCAGTTCCAGGCATGGGTGACCGCCAGGAGGGCCGGATCGAGGGGGTATTCCCGCGCCAGGGACCAGCTCGGGTGCAGGTGCTCCGTCTCCATCAGCCACTGCTTTCCGGCCTCGTGGAGGGCGCGCTCCATGGGATCGAAGGGATCCCGCTTGCTGGCGAGGATGGCGTATTCCATCAGCGCGTGGACCGGCTCGGGGAGTTCCGGTCCGGCCAGGGTCAGGTCCAGGGAGAGGTTCGCCACGTCCAGGCGCCGGAGGGTCATCTGGTTGAGGGTGAGGGTCCCGGTCTTGTCCACGCAGAGGACCGTGGCCGCGCCGAGGGTCTCGATGGCGGGCATGCGGCGGGTGAGCACGCGGCTGCGGGAGATGCGCCAGGCGCCCAGGGCCAGGAAGACCGTGAGCACCACGGGGAACTCCTCGGGCAGGGTGGCCATGGCCAGCGCGATGCCGGCCAGCAGGCCCTCCTTCCACACCTGGGCCCCGCCCCCCCGGGTCAGGGGATAGAGGAGCACCACCGCGGCGCAGGCCACCAGGCTGACCAGGGCGAAGGTGCGCACCAGCCGGCCCGTCTCCTTCTGGAGGAAGGTGGATTCGGGTTCCACCTGCTGCAGGGCCCGGCCGATGCGGCCCAGCTCCGTATGGAGGCCGGTGCCCAGGACCTCGGCCACGCCCTGGCCGGCGGTCACGAGCGTGCCGGAGAAGAGCAAGGGCAGGTCGTCCCCGCCTGGCGCCTCCAGGGCCGCGGCCTGGGTGGAGGGCATCTTGCGCACGGGCACGGATTCCCCGGTGAGGAGCGACTCGTCCACGGAGAGATGGAGGCCCGCGCGGAGGAGGGCGTCCGCCGGCACCCGGTCCCCCTCGACGAGGATCAGAACGTCCCCGGGCACCACTTCGCGGCCCGGGATGCGGCGTCGCCGGCCCTCCCGGATCACCAGGGCCCGGGGGCTGGAGAGGTCCCGGAGGGCCTCCAGGGCGTGCTCCGTCCGCCGCTCCTGGACGATGGTGATGCCCATGACCACGAGGACGAAACCCAGCAGCATCAGGGCATCCCGGGGCTCCCCCGTGGCCAGGTAGAGCCCCCCGGCCGCCACCAGCATGAGGAACATGGGTTCCCGGACCACCTCCCAGGCGATGGCCAGCACCCCCCGCCGGTCCCGGGTGGGCAGTTCGTTGGGTCCCTCCCGTTCCAGGCGGAGCCGTGCCTCCCCCTCCGAGAGGCCCGCGAAGCCCTCCAGGTCGAGGGTGGATGGGGGAGGGGTCCTGGGTGCAGCCGCCATGGGTCACCGCCATCGGGCATGCCGGGCCTGCGTGCGTGGTGCCGCTCGGGCGGGAGGGGCTGGAGGCGCCTGCCCCGGGGAACGATCTGCTCCCTCTGGGGAGACCCGGTCGGTCCCCCTACCTTAGCCCCGCCCGGAGATCGAATCCGAACGGAAATCGAGGATGGGCGCGGACTTGCGGGGAGGACTCGGAATCCGGAACCCCCTTCATGGCCGAGGCGGGAAGGGCCTGCCGCGGCCCTGGGCCCTACTCCATCGGAAGGCGGCCCTGGCCGAGGCGGATGATGGCGGGGACGTGGAGGTCGTCCTGGAAGCCGGCCACTTCGCCGCTGGGGGTGGGGGCCTGGGGCAGCAGGCGGGTGGGGGTGGGGCCGTGCTCGCTGGCCGTGCCGTCGCCATAGATGCGACCACTGGTCACGTTCGGGGGGAGGGGCTGGTTCACGGCGGTGCTGGGGGCGAGCTCCTGGCTGCCGCCCAGGTTCAGGCTGTGGCGTCGCTCCTCCATGAGCTCGGCCTCGCGGTCGAAGCCCGAGGCGAGGACGGTGACGAGCACGCGGTCCTCCATGCCCTCGCCCTCCACGGTGCAGGCCTTGATGTCGGGCCGGCCGTCGTAGTGCTCCTGCAGGTAGTTCATGGCGGTCTCGATCATGGAGGCCTCCATGACCTCCCAGTCGGCGGTGATGGAGACCATGACGTTGGCGGCGGCGCCGGACTGGGCGCGCTCCAGGAGGGGGCAGGCCAGGGCCTTGCGGAGGGCATCCATGACGGCCTCCTCGCCGCGGCCGGCGCCGGTGCCGATGAGGGCCTCGCCGCCGTTGCGCAGCACGGCCTCCACGTCGGCGAAGTCGCCGTTGATGATGCCGGGCTTGAGGATGAGGTCCGCGATGCCGCGCACGCCCTGGATGAGCACGCCGTCGGCCACGCGGAAGGCCTCCTTCATGGTCACGCGGGCATCGCAGACGTTCTTGAGGCGCTCGTTGCTCACGACGATGACCGTGTCGGCCGTGTCGCGCAGGTTGGTGAGGCCGGAGAGGGCCAGGTCGCCCTTGCGCTTGCCCTCCCAGGCGAAGGGGGTGAGCACCACGGCCACGGTGAGGGCGCCCAGCTCGCGGGCGTAGCTGGCCAGCACCGGCGCGGCGCCGGTGCCCGTGCCGCCGCCCATGCCGGCGGTGATGAAGATCATGTCGGCGCCGTTGAGGGCGGACAGGATCTCCTCGCGGCTCTCCTCCGCCGCCACGCCCCCGCGCTCGGCGTTGCCGCCGGCGCCGAGGCCCCGGCTGCTCTGGGGGCCCAGGGGCAGCTTGAGGTGCGCCTTGCTCTGGGCGAGGCTCTGCTGGTCCGTGTTCATGGCGATGAACTGCACGCCGGTCACGCCGCTGTCGATCATGCGGTTGACGGCGTTGCAGCCCGCCCCGCCCACGCCCACCACCTTGATGTTGGCGCCGGGCAGGGAGTGGGGGCAGGGGAGGAAGGGGGTCTCGTGCATGGAGGCTCCGGTCGTCACGTCAGCTCATCTTCCTGAAGAAATCCATGATGCCGCCGCGGCGGTCGGTCTTGCCGCGGACCTCGGACTGTTCGCGGGCCAGGGCCTTCACGGCGCCCAGCGCATTGACGAAGTAGGGGTTGCCCGTGGCCTGGGGCAGGCCGTGGACGCCCTGGATGCGGCCCAGCACCACGCGCGGCCGGCCCAGCAGGGTCTGGGCGAGGATGGGCAGGTGGGTGAGGAGCGCCCCGCCGCCCACCAGGTGCACGCCGCCGTGGATCTCGTGGGTGAGGCCGGTCCGGCCCATCTCCGCCAGCACCAGGTTCAGCAGCTCCGACGCCCGGGCCTGCAGGACCTCGGCGATCTCGCGGCGGGAGACGAGGCGGCCCTCCTCCTCCAGCTCCAGGGATTCCTCCTGGGGCACGTGGGCCGGGAGCACCGTCCCGTAGCGGATCTTGATGCGTTCCGAGGCCGTGATGCCGCCCAGGTGCTTGGTGATCTCCAGGTCGCGGGTGAAGTGCATGCCGCCGATGGGGATCACCGCCGAGTGGAAGAGGCTGCCGTGGAGGAAGATGCCCAGGTGGGTCAGGTGCTCGCCGATGTCCACCACCACCGCGCCGTTCTCGCGGTCCTCGCGGGTGAGCACGGCCTCGGCGCTGGCCAGGGGGGAATACATCAACTCGGCGCCGTGGAGCCCGGCGTTCTTGAGGGCCAGGTTGATGTTCATGATGACGGGGCTGGGCGCCACGACGATGCGGACCTCCGCCTCCAGCGTCTCCCCGAACATGCCCACGGGATTGCGGATGTCGCGCTGGCCCTTGATGTGGAACATCTGCGGGATGCGGTGGAGGACCAGCTCCTCCTTCGCCAGCTTGCAGCCGTTGGTGGCCTGCTCCAGCACGCGGTCCCGGTCCGCGGCCGTGATGATCTTGTCGCCCGACGAGATGGTGATGGAGTCGCGGAGGTTCTCGCCCTTGAACTGCACGCCGTCCACGGCCACGCGGATGCCATCCACCTTGGTCTGGCCCGCGGTGTTCATGGCCTCTTCCACCGCGCGGGTGATGGCCCGGGTGCTCAGCTCCATGTCCGTGATCTGGCCCTGGGTGATGCCGCCCTGGGGGGAGGCCTGGCCCGTGCCCGTCACGTTCAGGGTCCCGTCTTCCTCCTGGACGGCCACCACCGCCACCACTTTGCTTGCACCGAGGTCGAGCCCTAGGAGAACGGCACGCTGAGGCATGAAGATCCTTTTCCTTGATCTAGGTTTACACCACTTCCGCCCGTCCTTCGAGCATCGCTTCTCGCCGGGCGTAAAAAAAGAGGGGTGGTCCCCCCTCAGCGCGGCTTCCTGGGCGGGGCGGGGGCCTGGGCGTCCTCCGGTTCCCCCACCGCCACCTCGTCGTCCCAGCGGAGGTCGATGTACCTCAGGCGGTCCAGGTCCGGCCGCTGGGCCAGGCGATCCACGAACAGGCCCTGGAAATTGGGCACGTTTTTCGTGACATCCTCTCGGGAGAGGTAGATGGGTGCTGGGAGCCCCTCGATGTAGGCCACGGGCCCCTTCGCGGACCACCTCAATTCCGTGAGGCGCTCGTAAAACCCCGCCTGTTTGTCCCGGAGGATCCTG
>JAJYBX010000002.1 GCA_021778785.1 Acidobacteriota bacterium | reverse complement strand
GGGGAGGCCAGGGGCGCGGCGCCGGGGATGCTCGACACGCCAAGCACCACGGCGCCGACTTGTCCGTTTACGCTCGTGACTTCGTTCGTAAAAAGGAGGTAGCCCACCGGCTCACCTCCCTTGTAGCTCTAGCGTGATGGTCCCACCGGCGCCGCCGGGGCTCTCCAGGTAGAGGGCCGTCATGGAGAGGTTGTTGCGCACTTCGCTGAGCACCAGGGGCACGGCGGCCTCGGTCGTGGCGCCGAATTTCAGGGAAGCCGTTGCACCGCTCAGGGCCTTCACCACCACGGTTTCCACCGTGGTCAGGGTGCCCAAGGGAACGAGCTGGTCCACCACGGCCGCCGCAAGGGAAACTGTGGTCTGGGTGATCTTGGTATTCGTGTTCGGCTGCGTGGCCAGGGCCGCCACAAGGGCCGCCTGGAGGGCCGTCACCGTGGCATCCTTCGACAGCGGCGCCAGGTCCGAGGCCTGGGCCGGCGTGGTGATGTCCCCGGCGGGGTCAAGAATGAGGACGGGAGCGGGTTTCATGGTTTAACCTACATCAGAAAGATGTTGACCAGCTCAGGCGGCCCCATGACGACCGTACTGGGCGCCCACCCGATGAGGCCGTCAGCTTCCACATTGAGAGTGCTTGTCCCCGTCAACTGAAGCCCAATAAAGGGGCCATTGACTGGAATGAACTGTTTGAAGCTCTGCCTGGCCGGGAGTGTGAACGTGCGAAATGTTGCACTGTTGACCTTGGCATAGATCCAATCAACGATATCGGCCGCGTTTGCCGATTCCGCGATGGTCAGAGTTCCCGCCGCCAAGGGCGCGGCTCCGAGTGTCTGGAAGAGGATGGGGCCAGAGGGTGCGAGGTTAAACACGAAAGACGAACCGTCTGACGTATTGACCACAGTTGTCACCGTCTCCACTTCTCTAGTAAATCCTGATTGGAGGGTGATAGTGCTCCCTGCTTTGAGCTGATATTGAAAAGTGCTCATGCCATGATCCTCCGCAGGAGCACGAAGCCCAGGAAGGCCAGGAGGGCCACGCCCGCGCTACCGAGGCCCACGGCGCCGGCGACGAAGGCGGCCTTGTAGAGGGCGGCGCGGTCGAGGATCTTGGGCACATAGGCCCGCGTCTCCGCGGGAAGGGCGGATTCCACGCCCGCCCAATCCGTTCGGCCCGTCCGTGCAATCGCCTTGTCAACGGTCCCCATGCCTGCGTTGTAGGCCGCGAGGGCTAGGCTCACCGGCTCCGCCGCGTTGGCATAGCGCGCAATCAGGTTTTTCATGTACCGCACTCCAGCATCAAGGCTGGCAGACGGATCGAAGGGGCTCCCGTGGCCCCATTCGGACCAGGTGGCGTCCATGAACTGCATCAGGCCCTTGGCACCCGCGCCGCTCACGGCCTCCGGGTTGAATCCGCTTTCGGCGGAGGCCTGCGCGGCCAGCAGGGCCGCGTCATACCCATGCGCGCTGGCAATGGACTGAATGAGAGGTTTCAGGACCGCGAACGTCATCCGAACACCTCGAAACGAACGTCAATGTCTGGGAACGGACTGGGGAGGGCGGTCGGGTCTGTCAGGGGATCGCGGATGATGCGGAGCTTCAGCGGCGCGCCTTCGGGGATGAGTCCATCAAGGTAGATTTCATCGGTCGCGGCCTTCGGCGTGATGGTGTAGCGGATCTGGTTCGCCACGAGCACCTGGAGGCGCACCAGGCGGGCGTACGCATCCGAGCCGCAGAAGTACCGGAGCACCTGGTGCCGGCGCCATCCGCGCGTGTTGTCCTCCAGCTCCAGGGCGCCGGAGCCGGTGAGGATGTCCCCCAGCTTCCCGACCACGGCCAGAGACAGGGGGTTCAGCCTCTTGGGATCTACGTCAACAATCAGGCCGCCGGCCATGGGAAGCTCCTAGACTTCCTGGCCGTAGAAAACCACTTCCAAGAAGACGTTTCCGTAATTATTGACGGCATCCTGGAGTAGGAAATTCGGGCCGTAGTTCACAATCAGGGTCGGCGTCTCGTTGCCCCCGAGCTGGAAGGGCGGCACCGGCAGGGGCCCGCCGTCGAGCTGCTGAAAGACGCTCACGGGAACGTCACCATTCGTCAACACACGCATGTCGTTCCGGTCGAGGGCGACACGGATCCGAATGAGGCGCTCGGCGAACTGGAGATTGGCGAGGGGCGGAATCAGGCCGGTGGCTGAGGGCTCCACGCGGAGATAGGCCTGGAGGCGGTCCACCTGCATCGTAGTCCGGCCGGTGATGTCAATGGACTGCTGGAGCGGGTACGAGGCTCCGATCTGCATCGCAAACGAGGCGACTTGGAATAGTCCGGGAATCGAGGCCATGCGGCCCTCCGAGGAAGGGCGCGGGAGGCCCGGAGGCCTCCCGCGGGGTCAGGTACTACAGGGCGACCTTGGCGGCCTTCTGCCCGTGGAAAACCACGATGCAGTCCAGCAGGTCAGCAGCGACACCGAGGGTGGCGCCGGTGCGATCCGCCAGGAAATAGACGTTGAAGGTCTGGGAGGCCTGGAGGTACAGTTCTTCGCCGGGGTTGAACCGGTAGAGGCCCTGTCCCACGGTCGCGTTGGCTCCCAGGCCCGCGATATTCGCCAGGCTGGAGAACATGACGGCGGGCTGGTTCACCTTCTCGAAGTTCTTCGCGCCCACTTCGACCTTGAGCACGTGGTGATTCAGGAAGGCATCGAGGGCGGCCTGGGTGCAGGAGCCGTTGGGGCGGATCTCGATGGCCGCCACCTTGTACTCAGAGGTGTTGGGCATCTGGCCCGCCACTTCCAGGTTGGTGAGGTCGGGGTCGGTGTTCTTCTGCTTGTTGAAGATGTAGGTACGAGCGTTCGCGCCGATCACGGTCGCGCCGGCGAGCACCAGGCGGAACCAGATGGGCTGGGTGTCCTTCTCGGGCACCGTGTTGAGGGCCTGGGGCTGGGCCATGTAAGACTCCTGGGGGGGGAAGGACGCGCGCACCGGCGCGCCGGAAGGGGAAACGGGGATGAGCTTGTCGGCCATGGCGAACTCCTACATCCCGTCCGGGCGCTCAGAGGTCACGGGGACCGGGTAGGCGGGATCGTAGGCGATGCCTGCGAGGCCGGTCCCGGCGGGGATCCACTGGCCCGTCTGGGCGTCCCAGTAGCCCGCGGCGGTATCGGTCGAATCCGTGCCGGCGAACATGGTCGGCGCATAGCTCCGGCCCATGCTGCGGATCGCTTCGCCGATGGCGCCCGCGGCGATGGCGCGCGGGAAGCCGCTCGTACCACCGAAGGCGATCGCGCCGCCCGCCACGACAGCGGAAGCCAGGACGGATTTCACGGACGCGGGGAGGCTGGCTGGGAGGAACTTCTCGGCCTGCTTCTCCACGAAGCTGGAGGCCAGCATGCCGACACCGATCCCGGCGCCTTCCTTCAGGAGGCCCATGAGATCCAGGCTCTTGAAGTTGGACGCGGCGCGGCGGGTGACGACACGAACCCGCTCTTTGGCCTTAGTGGCCACGCGGCGGATGCTGGTGGGGTTGCCCTTGCGGGTGATGCGGCGGCGCCGGTGGTGGGCCGCCTTCTTGGTGCGCTTCGCCATGGAAGCACCTCCTTTGAAAGCGCGGCTCCTGGCCGCGTCAGGGTTCAGGGACCGGAGGACGGACGCGAGATGCGTCCGGCTGGTGCCCCGCGCGCCCTTGATGGCCCTCTTCAGGGTCTTCAGGGCATGCGGCCGGTCATCACCGTTCAGGATTTCGATTTGCTCAGCCATGGATCATCCCTCCAGGCCCGCGGGCGTGATGCGGAAGGAACCCGTGAGGGCCCCGACCTGGCCAGCCATGACGGCATGGGTCCGGCCCTCGAAGGCGTGGACGTATTCCACCGTGGCCCGGTCCCCGAACTTCGGCTTGCGGGCGGTGTAGCCGATCAACGCCGGTTCCAGGTCGAAATGGTGGGCCTTGTGTGACACGAGCCAAATTTTCCGGGCCGCGGCATCCGTGACCATGTAGGGGCCCGCTACGCCGAACCGGGTTTCCTTGCCGTCCTTCGTGGCCAGCCAGGTCACACGGCCCAGAAGCACGACATGCAGGGGCAGTCCGTAGCGGTGCGGTTCCTCCACTTGGAGCTGGAGGGATTGCCCGGGGTCCGTGCCCGTCCAGGCCTTCCAGACTTTCGCCAGGCCGGCCGCATCGGAGGGGTTGAGGCGAGGCGCCTGCTTCATCAGCCGCGCCATTTCGGCCCCGTGAGTCTTCGCCCAGTTGCGGTGGTAAGCCTCGCCTTCCTTGTGCCCCTTGAGGGCCAGGGCGGCGGCCAGGTGCGCCTTGATGGCGGCCAGGTGCGCCCGGAGCTGGGCCGCGTCTCCTACGACCTGGTAAGCCTTCTCTGTGGCCTTCGTCGCGCGGTCTACCAGCTTGACCTGTGCTGGCGTGGCGGTGGGATTCGCCTTCTTGAGCGAGGTGGGCCGGGTGGGCTTTTTTGCCCGCTGAGGCGCGGCCGGGACGGGGCGGGGCGAGGGATGCCCCTTGGAGGTCGCGGCGGCCTTCTTCCGGCCCGTGGTGGTGGTACTCATGGGGCCATCATGGCGAGGCGCTTCCTTCCGCGTGTCCCGCACTGTCCCGGACTGTCCCGCCTTGCGCGGGTTGAACATCGGGAGGGGTTGTTGCGCTTCGGTGCCACTGAAAAACCCGGGGAGGTCCATTCCCGCCTCCCATACAGCCCCGAAGAGGCTATGTACATCCTTCCGGCGATGGGCTAGGCCGTTGGCTTCATGGCGCTCCAGGGCGGCCTCGACTTCCTCTTCCGTGGCCTTCACCTTGCGGGCCAGGTCTGCCACCGTGGCCCCGCCCTTCGGGGTGAACCTCTTCAGGGCCTCGTAAACCTTCCGCTTCAGCTCCGGGGATGGCTCCGGGTTCACGGCGCGGGCCTTCCCTTGGCGGTAGCCTTTCGGCGCGGTGCTGACGTCGAATCCGTCCGCCTGGAGCTGCTTCACCAGATCCTCACCGAAGGGGCCCGCGGATTGGATCACCACGGCGCGGGCTTCTCCGCGGGGCCCCAGGATGCGGTCCAGCTCGTCGGATGGATTCCAGGCGGGCTCCGCGGGTAGGGTTTTCCCTACCTTGGCGGGCACCGTTCCCGCGGGGCGGAGGGTCCATCCGGCGGCCTGCAAGCCTTCCAGGTCTGGACGGCGGAAGGGGCGGCCCTCAAGGGCGATCTTCACGGCATGGGTCAGCCCGCCGGGCCCCAGGACAGCCGCGAGGGCCCGATCCTCCTGCGCCTGGGCTTTGGCCAGCCTGGCGGCCTGGGCCTCCCATTCGGCCTTGAGGCGTTCCCCCTCCTGCTCGTAGTAGTCCCGCTCCTGCTTTTTCAGGAGCTTTTCCCGGGCGATACCTTCCCCGGCCATGTACTGGGTGAGGTCCGAACCCTTGGCCCGGTGCCGTCCTCCGGCACGCTCGGCCTTGTGCCGGGCGCCGCCGAGGTCCACCGCGCCGCGTCCTGCGGAACCGATGCGGCCTTCCATGACGGCCCGGCCCATCTTGGTGAGGGTCCACCGGCCGCCCTCGTCCTTGATGTAGCCCTTTGCCTGGAAGCGCCGGGCCATGACTTTGGCCACGCCCTCCAGGCTCCCGGAAGCCTCCACGCCCCGGAGGGCCTGGCGCCGTTTCTCGGCGGCACTGGGGTTGACCTTGCGAGGCTGGCTGCCGGGGGTATTCTTGTTCCGGTGGTGCGAAGCCGTATCGAAAGACCGGCCCTGAAACCCAGGCCCGATGTCCTCAAGGCATCCGCTGGAACCCGGATTAACAACCGGCGCATCACCACCCGCTTCCAATGCCCGGCGAACCTGACCGGGCGTGAGGGTGTAGGCCGTCAAGACCTGATAGACCTTCCGGCCATCCAGCGTCTTGGGGATGAGCTGGACCACGGCCGCGCGGCTGTCCTCCATCCGTGCGAATCCTAGGCTCCCCTTCGCCTTCCCGCGGAAGGCGAATAGATTCCCACTCGAAAGCACGAAGCGAATGTGTTTCTCAACCTCTTCCACGGTCTTGAACTCGTGAGGATGTTTCCTCTGGATCCATGCAAGATTCGCCACAACCGGAAGGGCGGCGACCTTCGCCAAGCTCCAGAAGGCCCGATTTCCTTGGAACTCTGTGAGCATCAGTCCTCCACCGCCCGCCGGAGGGCATTGGCTTGGGCCATGGCCGGGGCGGTTGTCACCAGCAGCAGCACCGCCGCGCCGCCCGCCAACCAGGCCCAGAGGGGGAGGCCGAGTAGGGAAGAGGTGAGGGCGCTTTTCAGATCCGTCAGCGGGTTGGTGGGGGTGCTGAATACCTGAGCTTCTCTATTCATCACCGCCGCGTCATTGGCCGCGGCCGTCTGGGCGTTCTGCCCTACATGTAGTGTTGTCGCCGCCTGGCTCTGGACCCCAGCCGAAGCCGCCGCGGCCTTGGCCTGCGCGGCAAGCTGCACCTGGGCCGCGAAGGCTGTGGCCGCACTCTTGTTTAGGCCATCCATCTTCGATTTGAGGGCCACCATCACCGGATCAGATACGGAAATTAGTGGGTTGGCGTAATTCATCAGGTTATTCACCGATGAATCGGCATTGATCTGTTTCAGCACGTCCGAGGCGTCTGCCTGGTACAGGTTCCCAAGGGTCCACTGGCTCTGGGCGTCCAGGGTCAGGATCTCGCTCCAGTCCTGCTGAGCCTGGGCCTGCCCTTTCGCCGTGGCCAAGGTGGTCCAGAACTGCTGGAGGTTGTAGCGGGCGTCCGTGGTGTTGCTGGCTTGGAGGCTCTGCATGGCCCAGCGGAGCCACTTTGCGGGCGTCTCCAGCCAGGGCCTCACATTGAAGGTTTCGGCGTACACGCTACCTCCGAAGGAGCAGGACCAGCAGCAGGGCGCCCGCGCCGATGGCCGCCGGCACGAAGTAGGGGCTCGAAGTGATGGCCGCAAGGCCGGATGCCGCTGGGGTGATCCCTGCCGGGTAGCCATAGGCGCCCGCATTCCCGCCGCCGCCAGAGGCCGCCGCGGGGCTCGTGGCGCCCCATCCGACCGGAGCATCCACCAGCGGGTTTCCATTCGCATCCGTGGGGATCCCGTTCCCGGGGATCGCGGCCCGCTGCATCAGCGCCGCCGCCAGTTGCGGATCCGTGGCCCCCAGATCGTAGCCCGCCGATTGAGCATCCAGCATGGCCTGAGCCTGCTGCTGGGACAGCGCCGCGACCTTGGCTTTAGCCTGGAGGGCCTGGGCCGCGGAAAGGGCCAGCTTGCCCGTTGTGGCCAGCCAGCTCGAAGACGCGGCCGTGGCCGTGGTGCCTGCGGCGGCCGTGGTTCCCGCCGCGGCGGTTCCCGTGGCGGCCGTGCCGGTTCCTACCACGGCATGCCACACAGAGGCCGCGCCGGAAGCGATATGCGCCTCGAGTACGTGCAGCCCGGAAAGCATCCTGGAGGCGATGGTAGCGCCCGCTCCCATGCTGTAAATCGTTATGGCAATGGCCGCTACGATAGCGATCCATTTCCAATTTTTGCTGATGAACTTTCCGACAGAATGCGCGGTGTCGTTGATTTTCGTGGATACCTTGTCCTGAACTGCCAACACCTTATCGTCAACTTTTTTCAAGTTGTCAGCCAGTTTGGGTGAAATTAACTTGATGGGCGCCCGCGCGATGCTCGTTATCGCCGAAGTGAGCTTATGGAAGAAGCTACCAAGCCCCGCCAATTCCTCCGGGCGCGCCAGGCGCCTGGCGCCCACCTGGCGCAGGGGGGCGCGCCAGAGGGTGGCCACCGGGGAAGGATCCCAGAGGCCCGCGCCCGCCGCCAGGCGGTAGGAGGCAGGGTCCAGGATCACCGGCGGCCCTTTCGTCGGCCCAGGAACCACCAGGCCGCCAGGCCTGCGGCCGTGGCCCACAGAAGGGCGTGGCCCTCGTCTTCAGCGGGAAGCCCACTCAGGGCCCCGGCGCGGCTCACTGTGGCGAAGAGGCTTCCTGATTCCTGGGGATGGGCGTAAAGGGTGCCCGTGGTCGGGGCGCCCACGCTCGCATACAGGCTGGAGCCCGAGGGCGCGGCGAACATGGAGGCCAGGGCCGCAGAGGGTGCAGGCGCCGGGGCCGGGGCTCCCACAACGGCCGGAGCTGCCACAGGGGCCGGGGCCGGGGCTCCCACAACCTGCTGGACAGGCGCCGGGGCCTTCAATAGGCTCACCTGGCCCTGAAGGGCGTTGACCTGGTTTTGGAGGGCAGTTTCCTGGCTCTGGAGGGCCTGGAGCTGGGCCTGCAAGGGGGCCAGCGCCGCGAGGGAGGCCGTAGCGTCCGGGGTCGGCTGGGGCATATTCACGAATCCCACGCCCGGGAGGGGGCGGAAGGGCGGCAGGGAAACCGGGTAGCGATTCAGCGTCCCAGGCCTGGACATGAAGAGGTCGAGGGGCGGCTGTGTCCCGCCATCATTCGGCGCGGCCGTAGTCGCATCGCCCCCTCTGAAGATCGGCCGATCAAAGACAGGAAAATCAAGGCGGGGGCTTGGGCGCATGGGGATCACCGGAGGGACAGGGTTGGGCCGCGGCTGGAAGGGGATGGGGCGGAAGGGTGGCAGGGAAATGGGAAAGGTATCCACAGGGCCCCCATGCCTGGGCCGATTCACGAAGCTGACGGGCGTTGGGGCCGGGGCGGGCGTGTCCACGGGGCCCCCAGGTCGGGGCCGGTTCACGAAGCTGATGGGTGTTGGGGCCGGGGCGGGCGTGTCCACGGGGCCTCCGGGCCTGGGCCGATTCACAAAGCTGATGGGCGCAGGGGTGTTCTGGACCGGCTTGGGCCGCGGCTGGAAGGTGACGCGGCGGAAGGGCGGGAGGGCCCCTAGCTGTCCCGCGCCCGGCTGGCTCACGTCCTCAATCTGGATCAGCGGCATGTCACTCCCTCCGTGGCATGAGCAGGGTCAGGAGCAACACGCCGCCCAAGGCCGCAACGCCCAGCTTCCACGGGTCCATCCACCAGGGCGGAGCCGCGGGCGGAGGCGGAGGGGGCGGGGGCGCCGTGTCCGTTACCTCCACGGTTGCGCTTCCATGGAAGGGCGTATTGTCCGGCGTGTACACCAGGCCGGAACTGGTCGAGCTAGCCATTTCCGCCCCGCTTCTGGCTGAGCATCATCACCACCACGAGCCCCACGGCCCCCAGCCCCACCGGAAGGAGCCAGGAAGGCATGGCGCTGGGCTGGGTCGGGAAGACTCCCGGATTCGTCTTGGAAAGGTAGTTCAGGGCCTCCTTTCCCGTGAGGCCTTGGGCGGCCTGGGCCTGCATCCGGGCTTGCTGCTGGGCCGTATTGATGGCCACTTGCGCAGCCGCCTTCTGCGTCTGGAGCTTCCCATAGGCGTCCATCACGCTCACGAGGGCGCCCGAATTGGATGCGATGGCGGTTCCAACGCTTGAGATTCCGCCGGTGACGGTCTTCACGGCGGAGCTGAGCCAGTCGCTCAAACCTTCAAGCTGATCCAGGGTGTCGGGTGCAGAAGGGGCAGGGTTGAAACAGGTCATCGAAGCTCCGGGGCAATAGGGAGATCAAGCGCCGCCGTGCGCTCCGGGAACTGCCAGCCGGCGGGATATTTTTCGGTGGCATCGAAGGCCCGCCAGGCGTTGCCCAGGTAGGCCAAGAGGTAGATGTGCGCCCATCCTTCCTGGCCCGGAACCTTGATGATGCGGGCCTTGACGGCGATTCCCGCCGCCGTGAAGAGGGCCGCCAGAAGGGCCGCGAAGTCCTCACAGTCCCCCATCTGGGCTTTCCAGATCCCGGGCACCGTCTGGAAGTACTCCTGGCCAAGAGGGTCATTCACGTATCGGATGCGCGTCCTCACGAACTCGAAGATCCGCACCGCCAGGGCGCTCTTGGCGTGGGAGGTGATGTTCTTCGGCGCGCGCCCAAGGGCTTCCGTCAACAGGCCGCGCGTGAAGGCCATGCCCAGGGGCCCGGGGGCCAGGGCGGGGGCAACCACGAAATCCCGCAGCAGTTGAACCTTCTTCCTGACTAGGGCATCCGAATCGCCGGAAATGCGAACGGCCGTGGTGGTCAGCCGCAAGGGCTTGAGGGTCTGCTCAGGCGTGGGGGCCTTCTTGGGTGCAGGGGCCTTGGCTGGAGCCGTGGCCCCTAGGCCAGAGCCCCGGGCCCGCCCGCCCGTCAGGACCGGCGGGCGGTAGGTCAGGGGGTCAAATCGTGGATGCCAGCCCAGGGCGCTCATGGGGCCATCATGGCCAGGCGCCTGCTTCCGTGTGTCCCAGACTGTCCCGGACTGTCCCGCGTCGTGGGACTAGCGAACGGCTACGGCCAAGTGTGGCAAGGGGCGCCGCAACGCCCGAACCGTGGCGAGGGCTTGCAGGCTCCTGGGCTCAGGGATGCGGCCCTCTTCTGCCATCGCCTCAAGGTGCCATTCGATGGCCTCCGCCATGTTGGCCTTGACCTCTTCCAGCGTCCTGCCCGTGGCAACGCATCCCGGCAGATCAGGGACATAGGCTGAAAAATTCCGCTTCCCCTGTTCGATGACCACCGCGTACCGCATCACTTCCCCCGGGGCTTCAAACCCGCTTGTTTCAGGATGCTTTCTTCAGTCTTGGGGTGCAAGTCATCTCCATCATGCCCCGCCACAGTCACCGCTCCTCTTTTCTCGGGGTGTCCGAGTTGGCGATGGCTTCCCCTTTGGCGGATGACTTCCCACCCATCTTCCCGGAGGATCTTGAGGACTTCTCGCACCTTCCTTGGCATGGGCCGCCCTCCCTACTGGCCTGCCTGGAAGGCTCGCAGGAGTCCCGCCAGGCGCTCCCGGTGCCGGTGCTCTCCCAGCATCGCGGCTGCGGCATCATCGGGCATCCACTTCAGGAGGCCCCGCCACTGGGCCCGCTGCTTGGGTGTCGTGCTGCGGTCCAGCTCCGCCAGGATGTCCACGTCTGCGGCGCCTTCATCCAGGCGACGGCCCAGCAGGGCCTTGAACGCTTCGAGGTCCATCGTCTCATCTCCTTCGGGCTCTTTCTCGTCTTCCGCCGCCTCCAGCATGTCCTTCACGCCCTGGCCGATGCCCTGGCGCCAGGCCTTCCACCAGGGCCCCAGCGGGCCATCCGCTTCCCCCTGGGCATGGAAGGCTTCCAGCACCTCACGAAGCTGCTGGATGTCCGGCGTGTCCTCGCCATGCTCGTCCAGCAGATCGAGCACTGATTCGGTGTCATCCAGGGCCGCCCGCCACTCCTTGCGCGTGGGCTCCGGCAGGATCTCCGCCGCCGGTGCCGGGGCCGCAGATGGAACCGGGGGCGGTACTGCAGGGCCTGGGTTCGCGCGTTGCAGGGGCACCACGGGACGGCCCGGGGGCGGTACTGCAGGGGCCGGGCGCTCCATGCTGGTGATGACGGCTTTCACGAGGCTTTGAACCACCTCCGGGCCTCCCACCAGGCGGGCGGCCTCTTCCAGGATGGTCGGCTCGTGCTCACCATCCGCCTTGCGCTCCAGCTCCCAGAGCCTGGGCCGAAATTCATCCTCCGCCGCCCGGCGGCCCTCCACCACGCCGCGGGCATGGGCCTCCTTCTCCGCCTTCTCGATCCGGGCTTCCCAGCGATCTTCCAGGGCCCGCAGCTCCTTGCGCTGCTCCCGATCCGCCTCCAGCAGGGCCTCCGCCCGTGCCATGGCCCGGATGCTGTCCGTGTCCACCTTCCCCGCCGCCGCGGGCCCGCCGATGGTCTCTTTCACCAGTGCGATGATGCCCAGGCCCTCCCGTAGGCTGGCCATGGGATCCCGCGGGGCCTCCGGGTCCACCTCCACCACCGGGCCGCGCGGGGCCTCGTAGCCCGGGGGAGGTTCCACCTGTACGTTGTAGGTCGTATCAAGGGTCTGCTCTCCGCCGGCCCAGCCCAAAATTCTCCACTGGTAGCGCCCGAATCGGCCAGTCTTCTCGGCCCAGGCCTGGGCCCGGCCCTCGAAGTCAGGATCTCCCAGGCCCAGGGCCTCCGCGGCGCTGAAGCTGGTGCTCGTCTGGTACGTGCTCGTGGGCTTGGGCCCGCCATTTTCCTCTTGCCGATAGAGCTTCAGGACCAGGCGCGTTTCCTCCGCGTTCGCCACGGCGCTGGCATCCCTCAGCGCCAGATCCTCCAGCGATCCCAGGAAACTCTTGAAGGCCATGAGCTGGCCCGCCTTCCCTTCCTTCTCCCGGGCCATGATGGCCTCCGCCGCCTTGGCGCCCTCGCCCCGGGCCACGGCCACGGCCGCATCCAGCACCTTGACCCGCTCGGCCTCTTCCCGCACGGCCGCCAGCGCCTCGGGGGCTACCAAGGGCTCGCCCGGCTTCCATCCGCCCTCTGGCTCCAGCCCTTCAGGGCCCCTTGGATACACGTCCCGCCTCACCCGTTCCGTCCCCATGTGCAACCTCCAGGGCCATCCTCGCGCACCGAATGTCCCGGACTGTCCCGGACTGTCCTGCGTTCTTCCCCGTCATGCCCCTCGTGTCGGCACCGGGCGCCCACCCAGGCGGCCCCGGCGCGTCCACCGCGCCTCCCGGGCCGCGTCCCCCAGGTCAATCCCAGGGGTCATCTTTCTCTGTCAGGGCCTCCACCTCATCCCGGAAAAGGATCACCGTGCCATGGGTGACGCGCTTCACACTCAGTATTCCCGCGTACGCCCACCGCTTGATGGTCTTCAGACTGCGGATGATGCCGCGGTCGGCGAGGATGGCCCGCGCCTGGGCGTACGTCACGCCGGGACGGTCTTCGGGGGCAGGAATTGAGGTGGTCATCGGGAGGCCTCCATGGCGAACTCAGTCCCCTCCCAGAGGTCCACGATGGGACACTCCAGCTCGGGGAGCCGGGACGGCTTGCGGCGGATGGGCTCATGGATGCGCTCGGGCTCACCAGCCCCCAGCGCCAGGCCATCCAGCGTGATCCAGATCCCGCCGCGCGTTTCCAGGATCTTCCGCGCGATGAAGCGCCGCGCGGCCCGGGTGCGCTCCACCATGACGGCCATCCACTTCCCCAAGGGGAGGATGTCCATCAGCTCTCGCCATGAGGGGGTCCGTTCGGAGGGTGGAGGCCGCTCGGAGGTCTGGGGCGTGTCCTCCGGCCCCTCCGGGGTGCCTGCTTCTGGGCACGGATTGCCTGAATCGGACCCGTCCAGGGGGTGCGCCTCGTCGGGCCCGCTCGGGTCGCCGTCGGATAAGCAGGCAGTATCTAGGAAACCGCGCCCGCCTTCGGCGGTCGCAAGGTCAGCAGCCGTCTGCTTCGCCTCCCGGGCGGTCCCCAGCAGCTCGAACATGCGGGGCCAGCGTTCCACCTCTTCTAGCTCCAGCAGCATGCGGCGGCCCACGGCGCCCGCCTCGATGAGGTCTTCCCAGTCGTCGGGCTTGGTGACGTACTTGAGCACTTCCTGGAGGGCATCCTCTAGGGGCATGTTCCCCTCGTGGTGCTGGCTCTTGACGGTGCGAATGTCTGTGATGACCCCGCCCTCTACCTGGGCCTCCAGGGCCTCGGCATCCAGCTCCAGGCCGTACGTGTCACGCGTGGCCTGCTGGACGCAGGCGAACCACTCCGCCCGGAGATCCTGCCACTTCCACCAGCGGGACAGGATGAGGACATGGCCGTGAACGTGGATGCCCACGGTCCCCATGAACACGTTGAACTTGGCTTCCACGCCCTTGATTCCGGCCCGCACATGGGTCTTCCAACTCTCCCGCTTGCGGAAGAGGTCGAAAGCCCGGACGAACCGGCGAACCTCCAGGATGGGCGATCCCTGCTCCACATGGGGCAAGGTCAGCGTGAGGAAGGACCAGGCCAGGCGCCCGCGCATGTGGGGGTTGCGGTGCTGATACCACTCCTCCGGCGTCATGCTGGCCTGTGCCCGGCGCACGGCGCGGCGGGCGTGGCCACGGTTCCGCCGCCGCAGGGCCTCGATGTAGTTTCCGCAGAGTCGTGACCCGTGCCGCGTCTGGGCCGTCCCCTCTTCGTGGTACTCCTTCCGGCCGTCCTCGTGTACCTCTTCGACGATGCCAACGGCATGGTTTTCCGGCGCGGCGCCTAGCAGGTGCATCCAGGCATAACGCACGGCGCGGCCCTCGCCAGGGCCCGCCTCCACCAGCTCCCCAGTGCGCTCGTTGATGACCTGCGGCTGCCCGTCCAGCGTGATCAGCCGTAGGTCTAGCACATCCTCTCCCGCCAGGCCCTTGGCGATGGTTAGGGCCTCGTGCTGGCGCTGGCGCTGGCGCTCCGCCTTGGGGCCCGTGAGCAGGGCCCGGCGAATCTCGGCGTCATCCTGGGAAGGGAACACATCAGCCCCGCAGGTCAGTCATGGAGCTTCCAAGGGGGTTTCTCCCCTAGCCATTCCGCCTCGATCCGCACAAGGCCCGCCTCCCGCATCAGGACGGCCAAAGTCTCAGCGAGGGCCCCGACAACCGACGATTTCGGCATCCCATGAAACACGAGATTGACCGTCTCTCGCCGGTCGCGCGTTTCTCCGCGGGTGCTCATGGCGTCGTGACTCGTTTCCCCTCCGCGAGTACGCCATAGCGTTCCGCGAGGTAGATCCAGGCCTTCATTCCAGCCTCCAAGGCCGTGCCACGCGGGGAGAGGCTGGATGTTACAGGGCAGTACCAAATCCGGCCCTCGTGCTCCATCACAAGCTGGGTTCCCCAGGTCTTGGCCCCTTGCTTGAGCATGATGACCACCCATCCGTTTTGGAGGGTTCCAAACGTATGGGGTCCGTACGGCTTGATTTCCATGGAGGCCTCCGATGTGGCCTCCATGGTGAACTCTGGGACAACTAGGCCCAAGAGGGCGCTATCTGTGAAAACGGCATACCCTTCCGCGATGCTTTGAATCATGCTCCCACCTCCAGCGGCTTCACCTTCGCGGCGCGGGCCTCGCGCCAGGTCTTCAAGGTCCGCTCGTACGTGGATTCAGAGGGGAATGCGTTGGGCCAGGTGAGCACCTTTCGGCCCGTGTTCACCGCATCCCGCAGGCCGAAGCCCTGGAACCCGCGGGCCTTGGCCTCAAGGTAGGCGCGGGCCTCTTCCAGATCGGCCTCGTGCCGGAGCCGCCCGGCGGCATCTTCACGGCTCATGGGCTGGCTCATGCTTTCCGCCAGAAGGGTTTCTAGGCGTTCCTCCGCCACCTGGAAGGCGATCCAGATCGGCGTCAGGATCCGGGCTGCCTGCTCAGAGTCCATATGTCCTCCGCAACATGATGATTTCCCCCGTCAGGCGCGCTTTCTGGTCCATGTAGGCCTCAAAGGCCTTCCTCCAGGACTGATACCGGGGATCTCGTGCGGGTGGCACGGGGCGGGGAAGCGCGGGCGCTGTCAAGGCATCCAGCTCCGCCTCCAGCCGGCCAAGGATCGTGTTTCTACTGGATCGCATGAGTGCCCCCGTCTGTGGCCTTCCACCCATATCGCCCGAATCTGAAAACCCGATTCAGCTTCTCCATGAACTGGGCCCGAGCTTCGGCGTCCCTGGGAAGATCGAGCGACCAAAAAGGAGGCCTCATACCATCCCTTTCCATCCCTCGCAGCACTCCCCGAACTAGGGCCATCTCCACTTCTAGGCACCCATCCCAGGAGGGGCGGGGTAGAATCGCCGCTATACCCTGGATGGGTTCATGGCCGTTTCTCGCCACAGAAAAAGACCGGGTAAAGACACTCCGAAGAACCGGCCTGCGATCCGTCCCGAACTCCCTGCGGTCCAGGACGGCCATTGCGCCCTCTGCGGGAAAGCAGGTCGAGAGCGTGTGATTTTCGATGAAGGCTTGGAATTGATTCGGGTCACGAAGGAGGGCCATTCGGACCTTGTGTGCCTGGGGTGTCTCGATGAATACGTGAAGCGCATGCAAGCCCCCAATGGAGAATCCGCAGACAAGGGCTGATTGGTTATGCAATCGCATCGCGCACCCTCGCCAGCTCTCCCAGCGTCTCGAAGACAGGCAGTCCGAACCGCTCCGCAAAGGCCCGCTCCCGCTTGGCGCCGGGGCTCTGCTCCCAGGTCGGCATCAGGATCAGCGCATCGCAGCGGCTCAGCAGCTCGAAGCACTCCGCCAAGGCCTGCTCATACTCCGCCTCTGTGTCACCCGTGGGCAGGATCGCCACATGAGGAACGAGGGGAACGAAGCCTAGGGCCCGGACCTGCTCTCCGAAGGAGATCGCTTCG
Organism: Acidobacteriota bacterium; assembly: GCA_021778785.1. Lineage (GTDB taxonomy): Bacteria > Acidobacteriota > Holophagae > Holophagales > Holophagaceae > Geothrix. The sequence goes on along the minus strand of JAJYBX010000002.1, from coordinate 5,173 downwards.
GTGATGTTCTTCAGGACGCCATCCGCATCCGGGGAAGAGTAGGGGCCCGCGACGTACACCACCGGGCGGGAACCTTCTTTGACGAGGCTCAATTCCCACCTCCCAGCAGATCCACCGCCGGCGCCGGGGGCAGGCCCACGGGCGCCGCAACGTCATCCAGCAGGGCCCGCAGGGCGCGGGAGTCGGGGGGCTGGACCTGGATCGCCACGCCCGCATTGGTCAGGGCCATCAAGGTGCCATCGAGGCCATGCTTGGCCACCGTGGCGACCAGGTTCAAATTCAGATAGTTTCCGCCGGGGAGCTTGATCCAGCCGTCCATCAGCGTGACCCCCGCGCCAGAAACCCGGGTGAAACCACCGCCACCATGGACGGGTGAGGCGCAGAGGTCGGGGGCGCGGGCTCCGGCGCGGGCTCCGGCGCGGGCACGGGCCCGGCCGCGGGCGGCTCCACCTCGCAAGGCGGCTCCACTTCACAGGGCGGGTCCGGCTGGTGCCAGCCGCGGGCGCGCGCATCCGCATCCGCTTCCTGGGCCAGCCGCAGGGCGTTGACCGCTTCCCAATCCCGCCGCAGGGCCTCCCCGCGCGCGGCCGTGGACAGGGCTGGGGGCCGCGTCACCATCACCGCCCGGAAGCGGCCCAGGCGCCGCCGGGCCCAGGCCAACAGGTTGAACAGGGCCGCCACGGCCATCAAGAGAAGAAAAACACCACTCCAGGACATGCGATCTCCAAGCCCTGCCGGGCAGGGCGAAGCCCCGCGCCCTCTGGCGCTGGGGTGGATGGGGAAGGGGGCGCCGGACCACGCCGGCCGCCCTGATTCAGAGTCCGGGGGGATCGGTTTGCAGGGCCCAAGGCCGCGCAACGGGTTCACCGGGAACCGCAGACCGCCCGCCCGAAGCGGAAGGCCCCGGGATCCACCTCCAAAGAGGGTTCACCGGGGCCGCTCCCGTTACATGGCCGTTCGATTCGTTCGCACGATCGCCTCCTGTGTTCTCAATGGGGAGGCTACCGCCGAAGGCTTCCGAGGTGCAAGCGCCCCCGGGCTTCACAAAGCCTACGAATCTGAGGGTCGGGCGTTCGAGTCGCTCCGGGACCACCAACAACCACCGAAGGGGAGCAGGTAAAAAACAGGCCTCAAAGTTTCTCGAAAAAAAGTTTTCGGAGGGGCTTTGGAGCACGGTCAAACGGGCGGGGGCTCCTGTGTTCTCAAAAAAAATCCCCCGTTCGGGCCCCCCGGGGATCTCCCCCGGGGGGTTTTCGTGTATGCTGGGCTCTCCTGCACTCCCTTCCTGGTTCTCCGAGGGCCCCATTCTGGGGCCCTTGTTTTATTCTCAATCCCAATACCGGCGCGGGTTTGCGCTATCCGGCGTCTTCGGCGGGGAGCGCATCCGCGAAGAGGCCCCCCACGCGCGCGGCGCTGGCGCGGCCGGGGTGCGTGTAGCGTTCGGTCGTGGTCACGCGCTGGTGTCCCAGCTGCTCCTGCACTTCGCGGATCGTGGCCCCGCGGTCCAGGGCTTCCGTTGCATGGGCGTGGCGGAGGTCGTGGAGGCGCAGGTGTGGGCAGGCGTTGCGGCGCGCCAGGCGGGCCCAGGCATGGCTGAGGGTGGAGGGGTCCATGATCGGCTTTCCTTCGGCATCCAGGAAGGGCCCGGCGCCGCCGGCGGTCTTGCGGCGCGCCAGAATCTCGACAGCCCAGGGCGGGATTCCGACAGCGCGGGGGCGCTTGCTCTTGGGGGTCCAGCCGGTTCGTTGGGGCCGCACGTGCAGGATGCCCGTGGCGAGGTCGCAATCCTGCCAGCGGAGGGCCAGCAGCTCCCCGCGCCGAAGGCCGCTGGAGATCAGCATCAGGAAGGCCTCCCGGTGATCCAGCTTCCAGCATCTCAGCACCAGGGCGAGGATGTCCCGGAAGGGATCCAGATCCATCGGCGGCGGGGGCGGGGCCTTGAGGTCCACGCGGGCGAGGGTGCCGGCCTTGATGAGGCCCGCCCGTTCGGCCCAGCGGGCCCAGGCCCGCACGATGGTCCCTTTCCGGTGGAGGGTCTGCGGGCCGTTCCCCTTGACCTGGCAGGCCGCCAGGAAGCTGAAGAGGTGGTGCCCTTCCGCCTGCGCGAGCTGGTTCACGCCCGCCCGCTCAAGATGCTGGATGAAATCCTGGAGGATGACGCCCTGCTGGTAGTGCCAAGCCGGGACATTCCCACGCACCTTGCAGGCGTCCAGGTAGGCCGTGGCGGCCATCTCAAGCGGCAGGGCAGGGCCTCGCATGGGGCGCCTCGCTGGCCCCGTCTTCAGGGCCTCAGCGTTGCGCGGAATGGAAGGATGAGGCCGGATCTGAAGGGGGGCAATGGGCGGATGGAAAAAAGGCGTCATGAACGAGTCTCAGTCGTTCATCCGTGCAAGCCTTATACCACCATGGCATCCTCTACCAGCGAACGCCCGCGCCGGCGAAGATCACATTGCCCACGGCGCCCGCCTGGAGGCCCACGGGGCCCCTCCAGTACTCGATCTCGCCCCCATACACCCGGCGGCCATCCTGGAGGCCCAGGAGGGCCACGGCGCCCCAGCGGGGGGGCGCGGGCGGGGCGGGTAGGAGCAGGCTCACGGGGGCGGAGGTGGTCCGGGTGTCTCCCAGGGTGCCGGGGCCGGTCGGGGTGTCCAGCCATTGCACATTCCTGAGCACCAGGCGCCCGGCGTCCACCTGACCGAAGAGGGCATCATGCAGGACGCCCGCGGCTAGGGTGGTGTCTGTGGTCTGGAGCTGCTGGCCCAGCTCGGGCGGCACGGCCGCGGGCGGCGCGGCGGGCTTGCCCGGCACTACGCGCGTCACGATGACCGTTCGCACCTGGCCCGCGGGGCTCAAGTCATGCTCAGGGAGCGCCCTGGAGGGCCCTACCACGAGCGGGATGGGCTTCCCCCTGGGGATGGACCACCGGCCCGCCACGAAGCCCCCTCCCAGGGCCGCCAGGAGGGCCAGGGACCACGCCCGCAGGCTCATGGATGCACACAGAGGAAAAGCAGCAGCACGGCCAGCCAGGACATGAGCACGAGCAGGGCCAGGCCCTCCAGGGTCAGGAGCACCAGGCCGGCGCCGATCCCCCCGTCTCCGATCTCACGGCTTTCCATTCGCCGGGTCATGCCGACCACCACGGCCACGAGGGCCAGGAAGATCACCGGGAGGGCCCAAAGCAGGATCGTCATAGTGGATCCAAGTCGCGGGCCGGATCGGGCCAGCGGTCCTCATGGCGCCGATTGCCCACGAGGGCGGCAACGTCATGAATCTGCTTCTCCATGCGCTTGAGGATTTCCGTATGGCTTTTCATCTCGTGCTGAATGTCACGGGAAAGCAGCCGCTGGTCTATTTCCTGGGCCTCATGCTGGACGCGCCAGGCCTCCAGGGCTTCAATGCGGCGAATCTTGTCCTCCCAGACGTTCCGCATGGCCACGCCCAAGAGGCTCAGCAGGAGCAGCGTCAGGCCGCACCACGCCACCACTTCAAGCCAGTTGATGGAACGAATATCCCCAGGGCTCATGCGCCCCCCGGAGGCGGGGCCGTGGCCCCCTGCCCGAAGATCCGCGCGGCGATCTCCACGCCCGCCAGGGTGAGCAACACCGCGCCGTTGTAGAGGTTCATGCCATGCCGCGCGGCATCATAGAGGGCCACCGCCAGGGCGGCCCAACGGGCCGTGCCGGCGTTGGTGGAGGGGTCGAGAAGGGTCTTGAGGTCCACGGCTACACCTTCAGACCAAGGAACCGCTGCCACCAGCTCCCGGTGGAGGTGGCCGGCGCCGCCGTGGTGGAGGTCGGATCGGGCGGGGTGCTCCCCTGCGCTTGCAACGTCACCGCCTGCGCCTGGAGCATGGATACCTGGCCCTGGGCCGCGGTCAGTTCAGTAGTGAGGGCATCCACCTGGGCCTGGAGCGTGGCGGCCTGGGCCTGGGCCGTGGTGGCCCGTCCCTGGGCCGCCGTCAATTCGGTGGTGAGGCTGTCCACCTGGGCCAGCGCAGCGGCCTGCACCTGGGAAAGCACCTCATCCAGCGTCAGCCCCGCCGCCGTGATCGTCTGGGCCTGCGAGAAGGACTCCAGCCAGTTTTCGCTTTCGGGGTTGGTGGGATCTTTTTTGATCGGAAGGCCGGTGGTGTCATCGCAGGCGATGGCCACGGTAATCACATGGTAGCCCTGGAGCTTGCCATCCCGGCCCCAACGGGCCAGGAACTCATGGGGGAAAGTCTTGATCTGCATGAGGGCCTCCTAGGCAACCACGACGGCATAAGCCTGGCTGGGATCGCGCCAGGCGGAATTCGTGTACAGGGCCAGGACGCCCGTACCAGCCCCCGCGCCTTCACCCGCCTTCCGGCCATTGCTGGCATAGGCCATCATTCCCGCCGTGCCTGCTGGGAGCGTGGCGACAGTGTAGGAGCCGGGAGAAACGGGGGCTGAGAATGTTCCTGTGGTAGCGGATAATGCCCGTGTGGATACAGAAGTGCTAAAAGCAGCATTACCATTTGTTAAGGTAAGTATTCCCCATCCAACTGTATTAGCATTATTTGTCCACTGTAAAACTGTGGAGGTATTAGTAGAGTCTGCTTGAAGCCTAATAGCATAATTACCATTAGTGTTTTGGGCAACAAAGCCAGAGGTCCATTGAGTTGCCTGGAACATAGGTGCGGTAACAGTTGAGCTAAATGTTCCTGTTGTAGCTGATAATGCTCCAGAGAATGTTCCTGTTGTAGCTGATAATGCTCCAGAGAATGTTCCTGCGGTAGCTGTTAATGCCGCCATAGATAGATTGCCAATACCAGTATCCCCGGTTTTATTTATCGGTGTAAACCCTAGCGCGGCCTGGGCCCCGCTCACATCTGTCACGGCCAAGGTCACGGCTCCGGTTCTACCGGCCACGCTCTGCACGGGGGCCAGGGCGGGGGCATTGGCGGCGATCTTGGCTTGGACATGGGCTGTCGTGGCCAGGGTGGTGCTATTGTCCGCCGTGGGTGGCGTGGGAGCTATCGGGATTCCGGTGAAGGCCGGGGAGGCCAGGGGCGCGGCGCCGGAGATGTTCGACACGCCAAGCACCACGGCGCCGACTTGTCCGTTTACGCTCGTGACTTCGTTCGTAAAAAGGAGGTAGCCCACCGGCTCACCTCCCTTGTAGCTCTAGCGTGATGGTCCCACCGGCGCCGCCG
>JAJYBX010000221.1 GCA_021778785.1 Acidobacteriota bacterium | reverse complement strand
CACGCCGCCGTGGGTGAGCGGGGAGCAGCGGAGCAGCCGCCAGGTGGTGAGCAGGCCGCCCCGCAGGGTGCCGTACTTCCGGATGGCCTCCAGGCCGTAGTGGCTGCAGGTGGGTGTGAACTTGCACTGGGTGGGCAGGTGGCTGGAGAGGGTCAGCTGGTAGGTCCGGATGGCGCCACGGCACACCCAGGCCGTGGGCTGGAGCCACACGGGCAGCAGGGCCTCCAGCAGCAGGTAGAGGCCGAAGGCCAGGAACGGATGGCCGATCAGCCAGGTGGTCATCCTACGCCTTGGCCGCATCGGCCTCGGCCTTGACCCGCCGGGCCTCCTCGAGGAAGGCGGGGACGAGATCCTCCTCCTTCACCTTCCGGATGAGCTCGCCCTTGCGGTAGATCAGGCCCTCGCCCGCGCCGCCGGCCACACCCAGATCCGCGTCCTTGGCCTCGCCGGGGCCGTTCACCACGCAGCCCATCACCGCGTAGGTGATGTTCTCGTGGTTGATGGCCTTGAGGCCCTCCTCGATCTCGTTCGCCACGCGGTTGAGGTCGATCTGCACCCGGCCGCAGCTGGGGCAGCTCACCATGCGGAAGCCGCCCGAGCGCAGGGCCAGGGAGCGCAGCATCTCGTGGCCCACGCGGCACTCCTCCTCGCCATCGCCCGTGAGGGACACGCGGATGGTATCGCCGATGCCCTCCGCCAGCAGGATCCCCATGCCCACGCTGGAGCGGATGGTGCCGCCGAAGGGGGTGCCCGCCTCGGTGATGCCCAGGTGGAAGGGGTAGTCCACCTGCTTCGCCAGCAGGCGGTAGGCCTGCACGGTGCGGACCACGTCGCTGGCCTTGAGGCTGATCTTGATGTCGTGGAAGCCCTCGCGCTCCAGCACCTCGATGTGGCGCAGGGCGCTCGCCACCATGGCCTCGGGCGTGGCGGTGCCGAACTTCTCCAGCAGATCCTTCTCCAGGCTGCCGCCGTTCACGCCGATGCGGATGGGGATGCCCTTCGCGCCGGCCTTGTCCACCACGGCCCGCACGCGATCCTGGCCGCCGATGTTGCCCGGGTTGATGCGCAGGCAGGCGGCGCCGCCATCGGCCGCCACCAGGGCCAGCCGGTAGTCGAAGTGGATGTCGGCCACCACGGGGATGGGGCTGCGGGCGCAGATCTCGTGGAAGACCTCGCCGGCCTTCTTCGTGGGCACGCTCACCCGGACGATCTCGCAACCGGCGCCGGCGTAGTCGTAGATCTGGTGGACCGTGGCCTCCACGTCCCGGGTGTCCGTCTTCGTCATGCTCTGCACGGAGATGGGGGCGTCTCCGCCCACGGGCACCTTCCCCACCAGGATCTGGCGGGTGCGGCGGCGGGGGGCGAGGGGCTGGAGTTCCAGGTCGGACATGGGGCCTCGGTTCAAAGAATCCAGTTTAACCGCCTATGGGAGCCGTACGCAGCGCGCGGCCCGGGTGGGCCGCGCGCAGGGTGATGGGAACGGCTACTGCTTGAGGTTCAGGGTTTCCTGGAGCAGCTGGTCGGTGGTGGTGACCAGGCGGGAATTGGCCTGGTAGCCGCGCTGGCTGAGGATCAGCTTGGTGAATTCGCCGGCCATGTCCACGTTGGAGAGTTCCAGGTTGGAGCCCAGCACGCCGCCGCGGCCGCCCTGGTTGGCCAGGCCGATGGTGGGGGAGCCGGAGGACAGGGTCTGGCCCCAGTGGTTGTTGCCGGTCTGCACCAGGCCGTTCACGTTGTTGAAGGTGGAGAGGGCCACCTGGGCCAGGGAGATGACCTGGCCGTTGGTGAAGGTGCCGCTGATGACGCCGTTCTGGTCCACCGAGAGGTCCCGCAGGGTGCCGGCGCCGTAGCCGTCCTGGAAGGTGCTGGTGGTGCTGCTGGAACCGGAGAACTGGGTGACGTTGGGGGAGTTGTCGGGGTTCACCACATCCCAGGTGACGTTCTGGACCGTGGTGCCGTTGCCCCAGTTGATGCCGCTGAACATCGGGTTGTTGGCCGCGGTGGGCGGGTTCCCGTTGATGGTGAGCAGGTTGCCGCTGGTGCTGAAGACCAGGGTCCCGGTGGCGCCGGCGCCGATGGTGGCGGGGGCGGACACGCTGGCCGCGTAGTCCCAGGTGTTCGATCCGGTCTTGGTGTAGGTGACGATGATGTTCTGCGGATTGCCCTGGCTGTCATAGGCCTGCACGGGCGTGGTGAGGGTGTCGCCGATGGCGCCCGCCGAATTCAGGTTGATGCCCAGGCGGATGTTCTGGGTGGCGAAGGCGCTGGCGGTGGTGCCCGCGTCGATGCGGATGGGGGCCAGGGTGGCCGAGGTGTTCACCACGCCGGTGACGGGATCCCGGTTCCAGCCCATGACGTTGGAGCCGTCGCTGGCCACCAGGTAGCCGTCGTTGTTCCGGGTGAAGTTGCCGGCCCGGCTGAATACCTGCCGGCCGTCCACCGTCTGCAGGGTGAAGAAGCCGTTGCCCTGGATGGCCATGTCCAGGGCGTTGCCCGTGCTCTGGAAGGAGGACTGGGAGAAGTCCTGGCTCACGCTGTTCACCTGCACGCCCAGGCCGAACTGGATGGGGTTGCCGTTCCCCTGGGTGGCGGTGCCGGTGAGGCTGGTGCTGAAGATGTCGCGGAAGGTGGTGGACGACCCCTTGAAGCCCACCGTGTTGATGTTCGACAGGTTGTTGCCGATCACGTTGAGGGCGTTCGCGTTGGTGGAGAGGCCGGAGAGGCTGGAGTAGAAGGCGGAATAGAGGCTCATGGGGGGCTCCGATCAGGCCAGGACCTGGAGGACGTTCGAGAGGTCGAAGGTGTGTCCGTTGGAGACGAGGGAGATGGATCCGTCGGTGTTGAACACCACGGAATCCACCTTCATGTTCAGGCTCGAGGTGTAGGGCACGGCCGCCCCGCTGGCGCTGGTGGCCTTGATGCTGACCTTGTAGTCCCCGTCCGGCATGGTGTTCCCGGAGGCATCCTGGCCGTTCCAGGTGAGGGTGTTGTCGCCTGCGCCCATCTCGCCCTTGGGCAGGGTCGCCACCACGTTCCCGTTCGCGTCGGTGATGGTGACGGTCACGTTCGCCGTGGCCGAGAGGTTCAGGCCCATGGTGGCCTGGCCGGATTTGAGGTAGAACCCGGAGCCGTCCACCTTCACGGACTTGCCGACCATGGAGGCGGCCTGGGCCTGGAAGAGCGCCTGGCTCTGGGACTGCAGGCCCTGGAGCAGCGTGTTGCTCTGGGTGGCCTGTTCCAGGCTGGAGAAGCCCGTGAGCTGCTGGATCATCTGGTTGGGATCCTGGCTCGAGGCGGAGGTGGGATCCTGGTTCTTGAGCTGGGCCACCAGCAGCTTCAGGAAGGAATCCTGGCTGAGGGTGTTCTTCGCCGTGCTGCTGGTGCTGGTGGTATTCGCCGTGGTCGTGGCCGCGGTGATCATGCCGGTTTCCATGGGAACCTCCGGGGAAGGGTGTTTCAGGAACTGTGCCGGTCAGGCGTAGAGCTCGATCTGGTGCGGGTTGGCGGGGGTCGGGACGATGGCGGCGGGAGTTTCTTGCCGTGCCTGGAGGGCGGGCGCCCGCTCCCCGGAGCCGAAGCTCTGGGCCGGGGCCGCCTCCTGGAAGGGCCGGTGGCCCTGCTGCAGATCGAAGCTGCCCAGCTGGAGGCCCTGCTCCTTGAGGGAGAGTTCCAGATGCGGACGCCCCTCCTGGACCGCCTGCACCGAGGCGGGTTCGCTCACCCACAGCTTGGCGTGGACCTCGCCGCCCTCCACCCGCAGGTGGATGGTGACCTGACCCAGGGAATCCGGATGGAGCTGGAGGCGGGCCTCCTGGGCGCCGCTCCGGAGCATCCATTTCATGCTGCTGTCCACCTGGGCCACCGGCGGGGTGGCCACCGGCGTGGTGGCCGCGGGGGCCGCGGGCGGGGCGGAGGAGGCTGCCGGGGTGTCGGGGACCGGGGCCGGCCGCGTCGCCGCCACCGCGGCCTGGGTCGCGGCCTCGGGATGGAGGTGGACCTGGAAGGTCGTGGTGGAGGCGTCGGCCTTGGCCGTCGCCTCCTGGGAGGGGCCGTTGCCCGCATCCGGTCGGGTCGAGGCCGGGCCGGCGGAAGCGGCCGGCGCCGCGGCCGCGGGCTGGCCGGGAACGGCAACGGGTCCGGAGGCGGCCACCGGCGCGGACTGTTGGGTCGCCCCGGGGGCGGCGATCACGGAGAGGCGCGGAGCCGGGGCGGGTGCGGGGGGTGGGGCGATGCCGGCAAGAGCTGCCGTGGGGTTTGGAGGGACGGTCGGAGCCGCGGCCGGGGCCGGTTCCCGGCCATCCACGACCTGGGCTGGGGGGGCCTGGGGCTGGGCCAGGAGGAGGAGGTCCGCCTTGAGTTCGCGAGCCGGGGGGGGATTCCCGGCGGCGGGATCCGGCGCGGGGGCCGGGTCGGCACCGGCCGGACCGGGGGCCTGGGAGGTCGTCGGCGGGGCGGGGGCGGGGGCCGTGGACGCGAGGGAGGG
>JAJYBX010000220.1 GCA_021778785.1 Acidobacteriota bacterium | reverse complement strand
ACCGGTGGCGGATGCGGCGGCCAGGCCACTCACCGCCACCAGCACCAGGAGGCCCAGCACATCATCGATGACCGCCGCGCCCACGATCACGCGGCCTTCGGGCGAGGCCGCCGCGTGCTTCTCGCGCAGCACCTGGGCGCTGATCCCGATGGAGGTGGCGCAGAGGCAGGCCCCGATGAAGAGGTCCACCACCCAGGGCACGTCGGCGGGTAGGAGCCAGTGGGCCCCCAGCAGCCCCGCGAGCATGGGCACGAGCACCCCCACCGTGGCCACGCGCAGGGAGGGCAGGCCCACCCGCATCATCTGGGGGACGGTGGACTCCAGGCCCACGGCGAACATGAGGACAATGACGCCCAGGTTCGCGAGCACCCCCACGGATTCCGAAGCGCCCACATCGGGGAAGCGCGGGAAGGCCTGGTGCAGCCCCGCCAGGGCGAGGCCGGCGCAGAGTTCGCCCGCCACCGTGGGCAACTTGAGGCGCAGCGCCACCTCGCCGCCCACCTTGGCGGCCAGCCAGAGCAGGGCCAGGAACAGCAGCGTGCCTGCGAAGGGATCGGCGACGAGGAAGGCAAGGGCCATCATGCCCGCTCCGGGGTGGCCGGCCCCGGGTCGGACCAGGGAAGGTGATGGATGAGGATGCGTCCGTCGAAGGTGACATGCAGGCCATCGCGGGCGGCGTCCTGGTGGTTCAGCACGGAGCCCCGGGCCCGGGCCTGGTCCAGGAGGGCGAGGTCGATGTCGCCCACCAGCACCATCTCCGAATTCGCCGCGGCCTCCGTGGTGATGCCGTCCATGGGGAAGGGGAAGTCCGAGGGGGTGTAGATGCCGCTCTGGGCGTACTGGGCGGTGAGGTCGGTGATGAGCGGCAGGCTACCCACGGTGCCGGCGGTGGCCACGTAGATCTGGTTCTCCACGGCCCGGGCCCGGGCGCAGGTGGTCACGCGGGTGTAGCCCCGGCGGTCGTCCGTGAGGTAGGGCACCAGCAGCAGCTGGACGCCCTGCTCCGCCTGCACCCGCGCCACCTCGGGGAACTGCACGTCGTAGCAGATGGAGACGCCCATCCGCCCGAAGTCCGTCTCGATGACGTGGATCTCGTGGCCGGGCTCGAAATGCCAGACGTTCCGCTCGGTGGGCGTCAGGTGCAGCTTGGGCTGATGGACCGGCGCGTGGCCCGGCACGAAGATCGAGGCCACGTTCTGGAGTTTCCCGTCCACGAAGGCCGGATGCGTCCCGGCCACGATGATCCGGTCGTACTTCCGGGACATGTGCAGGAAGAAGGCCTCGAAGGGCTCCGTGAACCGCTCCGCCAGGACCCGCATGGCCTCGGCCGGAGCGAAGCCCCCGGGGAGGCAGCTCAGCAGCTGGACGGCCAGGAGTTCCGGGAACAGGATCACGTCCGCGTCGTAGTCGTCGCCGACGTCCACGTAGTTCTCCACCTGCTGGGCGAAGGCGTCGAAGTCCGGCACGGGTCGCAGGCAGTACTGGATGCCGCAGATCCGCACCGGACGCGACATGAAGGGGGTCGGCGCCTTGAACCGCATCTCAGAGCTCCATCAGGATGAGGGCCGCGTGCCCCAGGGTTTCGTGATCGGGCGCGTAGTCCCGGAGCAGGCCCAGCACCCGGAAGCCCACCTTGATCTGCTTGGAGAGGGTGGGGTCGAACACCCGGCCCGCCACCACTTCCTCCAGGTAGGCCTCGGGCGTGAGCGTGGCCGCGTGCCGGTGGTAGCCCGGAATCCGCGCCCCGGCCACGAAGGCCCGGCAGCCGAGCCGCCGGCCGAGGGCCAGCCGGGCCTCATAGAGCAGACGGCCCACCCCCCGGCCCTGCCAGGCCGGATCCACCGCGATGTTCACGCCGTAGAGGACCTCCCCGGCCGGATCGTGGGTGGCCAGGGAGCCGGCTCCGGTGATCCCGGACCAGGTATGGGCGGTCAGGGCCCGCTCCCGGGAGATCCTCAGGGTCGTGGAGGTCCCGATGAGGCCATCCCCCGCCTCGACGACCATCTGCCCTTCCGGGAATCGCTCAAGGTGGCGGCGAAGATTCTCCTCCCCCCACACCGCCTCGGGGCCGTGGGGCGGAGGATAGACCCGGCGCATGAGGTCCCGGATGGCGGGAATGTCCTCGACCTCCCTGGGGCGCACGACGGGGGACACGGAAGGATGATCGGGCATCTCGCTCCTGGTGCCGATGGCTGTCCAGGATAACCCACAGGCATCGCTCCCCCCGGCCCGCTAGCCTGGAGCATGTCCTGGATCGATGCCGCCGCCTGGTCCTCCGCCGCCCTGCTGCTGGCGGGGCTGATCCTCCTGCGGCGGCACTGGTCGCGACTGCCGGCCCTGGAGGACGATCCCCCGCTGCCCGCGGAACCACCCACGGTGTGCCTCTGCATCCCCGTGCGGAACGAGGCCCGGGAACTGCCCGCCGCCCTGGATTCGTGGCTGGCCCAGGACTACCCGGCGCTGCGGATCCTCGCGGTGGATGACGGATCCACGGATGGCAGCCCGGAGATCCTGCAGAGTCGCGAAGCCGGGCGTCCGGATCGCCTGCGGGTGCTCCGCAACGACCACCTGCCCCCCGGCTGGCTGGGGAAGAACCACGCGCTCCACCTGGCCTCGGAGCAGCCCGAGGCCCGCGCGGCGGACTGGCTGCTCCTCGCGGATGGCGACGTGCAGGCCTCGCCCTCCCTGCTCCGCCGCGCGATGGCCTTCGCCCTCCGGCAGCCCACGGACATCCTTGCCCTCATCCCGGCGGTGGACGTGGGGTCGCCCGGCGAGCGCCTGGCCCTACCCCTCGCCGCCTCGGCCTTCCTGGTGCTGGTACCGCCCCACCGCGTGCCCGACCCGCGCCACCCGGCCTTCTGCGGGGTGGGCGGCTTCACCCTCGTGCGCCGCACGGCCTACGACGCCGTGGGCGGCCATGCCGGCGCTCCCATGGAGGCCGTGGACGACATGATGCTGGCCCGGCGGGTGAAGCAAGCCGGCTTCGTGAACCGCGTGGCCCGGGGCGGCCCGGACCTGCACCTCCGCATGTACCACGGCCTCTGGGACGTGGTCCGGGCCATGCGGAAGAACACGGCGGCCCTGCCCATCTGGTGGACCATCCCCCTGGCCCTGCCGGTGCTCATGGCGGTGGGGCTTTCCCCGCTCTGGCTGCCCTTCGCCGGGCATCCCGGCCTCGCCCTGCTCCTCTGGCTGCTGGTGCCCGCCCTGGCCGGGGATGTGCAGCAGCGGATCACGGGCCGCCCCATGGACCTCCTCTGGGCCCTCTGGCCCCTGAACGCCTTCCCCCTGGGCTGGGGCACGGCCTGGGCCTTCGCGGACCGCCTGCGCGGCGTGAACCACTGGCGGGGCCGCGAAGTGCGGCTCCGCCCCTGAAGCATCAAGGCCCTCCACGAAGGACACGAAGGGAAGCCAAGGCCACCAAGACGAACAAGATGGGCACCTGGTCCTTCTCGTTCATTCGTGTGCTTCGTGCGCCCAAAGGGCGCCTTGGTGCCCTTCGTGGAGGTCTTTAGCCTCAGGCGCCCTCGAAGAGCTTCAGGGTCTCGTCCAGCTTCCGCAGGGTGGCGAGGATGCGGAAGGGCTCCACGGCGATGTAGTCCACGGCGCCGGCGGCCACGGAATGGTGGCGCTTCTTCGCCTCGTCCTCCTCGGTGCCCAGCAGGAGGATGGGCAGGGTGCAGCCCTCCTTCTGCACCAGCTGGCGGCACAGCTCCAGGGAGCCGGTGAGGCGGAGCTGGTTGTGGATGAGCACCATGCGGATGCGCCCCCAGCCTTCGCCGCCCGCCAGCGCCTGCACCTGGGCCTTCACGGGCCCCTTGATGTAGTCGAGGGCCACGAGGCCGAACTTCCGGCCCATGGCCTCGCCCAGGCGGCGGGCGAAGTCCTCGCGCTCGGTGAGCAGCAGCAGCACCGGATCACGGTCCACCAGCAGGCGGGCGGAGGGGAGGGCCGCGCCCTGGACGGATCGCTCCAGGGCCTCCTTGAAGCCCCGGGGGCTGAAGGCCTCGCGGTCCTGCTGGGCCTGGAGGCGCTGCTGATCCTGGATCCAGGCCCGGTACCGCTCCAGCAGCGCGCCGTCGGCCTGCTTCGTGAACCGCAGGCCCACGAGGTTCTCGCCGAAGTAGGCCACGGTCGTGGGGGCCCGCAGGCGCAGGTTCGCCGCCAGGGGCACGTCGAGCAGGGACTCCTCGCCCATGCGGAGGATCTCGCGGACATCCTGCTTGCTGTTGCGGAGGACCAGCTCCAGCCCCTCCTCGCCGAAGCTCTGCACCAGGCCGTCGATGAGGGCGTTGCGGGTGTTGGTGAAGGTGGCCGCCTTGCTCTGCACCGCCAGGTCGGGGATGAAGTCCGCCAACCGGTGCATATCCGAGCGGCGCAGCACCCGCGGCACCGTGGCCAGGCAGGCCTCCACGCCCTCCATCACCTCCCGGCCCGCATGGGCCACGACGCACTCGTACTCCAGCCCGCGATCCTTGAACTTC
>JAJYBX010000219.1 GCA_021778785.1 Acidobacteriota bacterium | reverse complement strand
GGAGTGCCGCGCCCTCGTGGCGCCGCCCGAGGACGAGCTGACCCGCCAGGCCCTGGAGGACCGGGGCCCCGTGGACCTGCCCGACGACCGGCCCACCTTCTGGCGCGTGATCGCCCTGCTTGTCTTTGCCGTGGTGGCCCTGGTCATCGTGTTCTGGAACCGCTGAGGCGTCTCCACCTATGCTGGAGGGCGGGAGCCGACCATGCCCAAGCCCTGGGGACCCACCACCACCGCCATCCACGCCGGGAAACGCTTCAACCCGACGCGGGCCGTGACCACGCCCATCTTCCAGACCTCCGTGTTCCAGCTCATGGAGAACCGGGAGGGGGCGGAATTCGCCGCCAGCATCGAGCCCCCGGCCTTCTACACCCGCTGGGGCAACCCCAACACCAGCGAGGTGGAGGCGGTGCTGGCTGAACTGGAGGGGGCCGAGCGGGCCCTGGTGGCGGCCTCCGGCATGGGGGCCTTCGCCCTGGTCTTCGAGGCCTTCCTGAAGACCGGCGACCACCTGGTGGCCCCGGCCGCCATCTACCTGGGCACCGAGCAGCTCATCCGCCGCTGGGAGGCGGAGCGGGGCCTGAAGGTCACCTGGATCCAGGACACCCTCGACCTGGGGGAATGGGCGGCGGCGATCCGCCCCGAGACCCGCATGCTCTGGGTGGAGACCCCCTCCAACCCGACGCTCGCGATCACCGATCTGGCCGGGGTGGCCGCCCTCGGCCGGAAGCACGGCATCCGCACCGTGGCGGACAACACCTTTCCCAGCCCCATCCACACCCGGCCCCTGGCCCTGGGCATCGACCTCAGCGTGGCCTCGGCCACCAAGTACCTGGCGGGGCACTCGGATGTGGTGGCGGGCGTCATCGCCGGCTCCGAGGCGGATGTGGTGGCCTGCTGGCAGATGACGAAGGTGTTCGGACCCACCCTGGACCCCATGGCCGCCTGGCTCCTGCACCGGGGCCTCAAGACCCTGGCCCTGCGGGTGCGCCGGGCCTCGGACAACGCCCAGGCCCTGGCCCAGTGGCTGCTCTGGCAGCCGGCCGTCGCCCGGGTGGACTACCCCGGCCTCCCCGGCCACCCCGGCCACGAGGTGGCCGCCCGCCAGATGGAGACGGGCTTCGGGGCCATGATCGGCTTCGAGCTCCGGGCCGGGCTCCTGGCGGGCCAGCGCTTCTGCGAGGCCCTGGAGGTCGTCACGCGGGGGGTGAGTCTGGGCGGCGTGGAGAGCCTCATCCAGCACCCCGCCAGCATGAGCCACCTGAAGACAGCCCCCGAGGTGAAGGCCCGATTGGGCATCACCGACGGCCTGCTGCGCTTCTCCGTGGGCATCGAGGACCAGCCCGACCTCATCGCCGACCTGGAGCGGGGCTTCCAGGCCGCGGCGGAGGCCCGGTGAAGCTGGTCCTCAACGGCCAGCCCCGGGAGGCGCCCGACCTCGCCACCGTGGCCGACCTGGCCGCCTGGCTGGCCCTGCCCACCTTCGGCAGCGCCATCGAGCTGAACGGCGAGGTCATCCGCCGCGCCGACCACGGGGCCACCCCCCTGAAGGAGGGCGACCGCCTGGAGGTGGTGCGGCTGGTGGGCGGGGGCTGAGGCCGCTCAGTTGATGCTGAGCGTGTACCCGTAGGTCCCCGTGGCCGTGGTGGCGCCGGCGCGGACCCGGACGGCGTAGACGCCGGCGGGCAGGTTGGAGAGGCTCAGGGTCCGGGTGCTGCCGGGGGTGCCGTAGCTGCCGGCCACCCAACCGCCGGGACCCAGCAGTTCCAGGTAAAAGTCCTGGCCCCCGGTGGGGGTCATGGTGATCGTCCGGGCCCCGCCGCCGTGGGAGAAACGGTAGGCCTGGCTCTGATCCCAGTCGAAGTAGCGGTTCTGGGAGGCGTCGTAGGTCTGGAGGCTGCCGCTGCCGCTGAAGGGCAGGCCCACGGTGAGCCAGAGGGCGTTCGTGTTGAAGTAGGCGGGCGAGGGGTCCGGCACCGCCTCCAGGGCCAATTCGCCCAGGATGGCGTTCCAGGTGGGGCTGGTCACGCGGTTCGCCACGCCCAGGAGGTAGCTGGGGTAGCAGCCCAGGGTGGCCTGCTCGTACTCGCCGGTGCCGTCGGCATAGGCCGTGTTGGAGGTCACGGCCTGCCAGAGGGTGTGGAGCCCCGCCTGGCCGCCGCCCAGGTCGTTCTTCCACATGCCCCAGAGGCTCACGGCGATGGAACCGCGGGTGAACTCGCCCTTGTTGGCGGCACTGACCATGGCGTGGCTGGAGAGGTCGAAGGCGTCCACCCGCGCGACCCCGCCGCCGTCCACGTAGCTGTCGAGGATCCGGCTGTCGTTGCGGGCGGCGGCGGAGAGGAAGTCGGAGAAGCCGGCCACGAAGGCCGCCGTGGATTCGCTGGGGGTGTAGCGGCTCACGTAGAGGTTGTCGTTGTCCCGGCGCAGGAGGGAGAGGGCGCTGCTGCCGTCGGGCTTGTAGCTGTCATCCGCGAAGAGCAGGCGCGCGAAGGTCTCCTGGAGCACGCCGTCATCCCATTCGTCGGTTTCCGTGTTCGCGGCGCCCGTGCCCAGGCCGTACACCTGGTGGCTGAAGAGGGCCCGCCCGCTGCTGCTGGTGAGGATCGAGGTGGCCGAGGCCCAGGTCACCTCGGGATAGGTGCGGGCCTGGTCCGCCGGGTTGAGGCTGGTGGTCCAGAAGGTGTGGAGGTTGGGCAGGCGCAGGGTGCCCGTGCCATCCATGTCCCGCACGGCGGCAGCGAAGGTCACGGCCTGATCGGCGATGTTGAAGGCCCCGGCGATGCGGTTGCTGGCCAGGGCCGTGACGGCCAGGGTGCCGTCCTGATTGGCCGTGAAGGTGTTGCTGGTGACGTACCAGTCGGGGATGTTGTCGAAGGCGTTGGAACCGATGTAGTTGAAGGGCTGGGGCGCGTTCTTCACGCTGCCCCGCATGAAGAAGCTGCTGGGGTCGGCGCTGGGCACCTGGTAGCGGGCGTAGACGTTCACGTAGATCTGGGAGCCCCGTGCCACGTAGGTTGTGCCGGTGCCGCCGCTCCCCAGGTAGTCCGACGCCAGGACGGCACCGGTGGCCGCATCACAGACCTCTGCGTAGCAGTACCGGGCCGGCAGGGTCGTGGTGGCCCCGAAGCCAGTGGGGGTCAGGGCCACCTTCTCGAACTGGGCCTGGATGGTGATCTGGGCGTTGGGGTTGTAGGAGGTGCTGGAGCCGCCGCCGCAGGCCGTCAGCCCGGCCACGGCCAGCAGGGCCAGGGCGAATCGCCAGGTTCGAATGCGCATGGGACCTCCGGAGGATGACGGGACAGGTCAAGGGTCGTGCCAAGCCCGCCTAGCGCCAGACCTCCCAGCGTCCGCCCGGCCATCCCGCCGAGGCCTGCAGACGCCAGGCCGCCGGCAGATTGAGCAGGACCGCGGGTCCGCCCGCAGGGGCCTCGGCCCGGAAGCGGTGGAATTCATCGGCCAGGCCCTGGTCGAGGAAGGCCCGGGCCAGGTCCCCCCCGCCCTCCACGAGCACCCGGCCCACCCCCAGGGCCGCGAGTTCGTGCAACAGGTGGCGCAAACTGCATCCTCCGGGCCCCGGGGGCAGGTGGAGGTCCTCCACGCCCCGCAGGGGCTGGGGGTCGCCGGTGACGGCCCGCAGGGCCGGCTGGCCCTGGACCGCCTGCCAGACCCGGGCCGTGGCGGGCACCCGTCCCTCCCGGTCCAGGACCACCCGGAAGAAGGTGCGGTGGGGGGCCGTGGGGGCCGGCCAGCGGTCCGTGAGCTGGGGGTCGTCCACCTCGGCGGTATGGCGTCCCACCACGATGGCCTCCGAGGTCCGGCGCAGGGCGTGGGCCAGCTGCTGCACGGCGGGGGGGGTGACGGGCGTGGGCCGCCCCTCGGGGCCCATGGCGCTGTCCGAGCCCAGGGCCAGCTTGAGGCTCACCCAGGGCAGGCCCGTGCGGATGAGCTTGAAGAAGGGGGCATGGAAGCGGGCGCAGGCCTCGCCCAGGACGCCCTCCTCCACGGCGAGGCCCTGGGCCCGGAGGATGGCCAGGCCGCCCCCGTCCACCCGGGGGTTGGGATCCCGCACCCCCACGACCACGCGGGCCAGGCCCGCCTGGATGAGGGCCAGGGTGCAGGGGCCCGTCCGCCCGTGGTGGCAGCAGGGCTCCAGGGTCACGTAGGCCGTGCCGCCGTGGACATCCTCGCCGCGGATCTCCGCGTCCCGCAGGGCCATGATCTCCGCATGGGGATCCCCGGCCCGGGTGTGGACACCGGCCCCCACCACGCGCCCATCCTTCACGAGGACGCAGCCCACGGGGGGGTTGGGACTGGCCAGGCCCACGCCCTTCAAGCCCTCCTGCAGGGCCAGGGCCATGAAGCGGCCATCCCCCGGGAGCGCCTCCGGATCCGGCCAGGGCCCACCCGTGGCCAGGGCCCAGGCGCGGTCGGGGGTGAGGACAGGCGGAGGGGCCGGGCTTGGCCCGGACCCTCCGCGGGGAGCCCGAGGGGGACGCAGAGT
>JAJYBX010000218.1 GCA_021778785.1 Acidobacteriota bacterium | reverse complement strand
CCCATGCGGGGCCTGCGATAGGGTACGGGGGACGGGGCCAGCCGCACCCCTGGCTGCGTTGGCGGCCTCGAACGATGTCCCGCATCGCCCATCGGCCGCTGCCTCGCCATGGGCGCGGCTGGCCGACGTCGCGGCTCACATCCACTTTGAAAACAGACCCTAGGCCTCCCATGCCCAGCATCCTCCTCATCGAAGACGACCACGACACCGCCGAGACCCTCCAGGCCATGCTGGAGGTCGAGGGACACGCGGTCCTCCGCGCCGAGAACGGGCGCCGGGCCCTGGATCTGCTCCAGCGTGGGGCGGCCGTGGACCTGGTGCTGACGGACATCGTGATGCCGGACATGGAGGGCATCTCCACCATTCAGCATCTCGGGAGCCTGTGGCCCGGGCTCCCCGTGGTGGCCATGACCGCGCGGCGGGACACGCCCTACTTGCGGGCCGCGAAGGCCATGGGGGCCCGGGAGACCCTCTACAAGCCCTTCGGCCGCCAGGCCCTGCGCGAGATCCTCCAGCGGGCCCTCGCCGGCGACCCGCCCTCCCCGGAGCCTTCCAGGTAGCGCCCCTACCGCGCCAGGATGGACACCAGGGCGCCCAGGTCCCGGGGCGGGACGGGGTGGGGATCCAGGATCCGGGCCATGGGCTGGACCGCCAGGACGCCACCCACCTCGCCCAGGTAGAAGGCCCGCTCCCCGGCCACCAGCCGCCGGACGGCCTCGGCGCCCCAGCGGCTGCCCCAGATGCGATCCAGGGCCGAGGGGCTGCCCCCGCGCTGGACATGGCCCAGCACCACCACCCGCAGGTCCAGGCCGTAGTCCCGCTTGAGGCGCTCGCCCACGCCCATGGCGTTGCCCACGCCGTCCCCCTCCGCCACCACCACGATGGAGCTCCGCTTGCCGCGGATCCAGTTGGCGTGGAGCTGGGAGACCAGGGATTCGTAGGTGTCGTTGGGGGATTCGGGGTAGAGCACCGCCTCGGCCCCGCAGGCGATGGCGGTGTGCACGGCCAGCATGCCGGAGCTGCGGCCCATGACCTCCACGAGGAAGAGCCGCCCGTGGCTTGAGGCCGTGTCGCGGATGCGGTCGATGGCCTCCACCGCCGTGTTCAGGGCCGTGTCGAAGCCCAGGGTCCGGTCCGTCCCCGGCAGGTCGTTGTCGATGGTGCCCGGGATCCCGGCGCAGGCGATGCCGTGCTCCCGGTGGAGGGCCTCCGCGGCCCGGAAGCTGCCGTCGCCGCCGATGATCACCAGGGCCTCGATGCCCACCTTCCGGAGCTTCGCGGCCGCCTCCGCCCGCCGCTCGGGGTGGTGGAACTCGGGGCACCGGGCGGTCCGCAGGATGGTCCCGCCCCGCTGCAGGATGTTGGCGCAGGAACGGGTGGCCAGGGGGGCCCAGTCCGATTCCAGCAGGCCCTGGTAGCCCCGGTAGATGCCATAGACCTCGTGGCCCAGCGCATCCGCCTGCCGCACCACGGCCCGGATGGCGGCATTCATGCCGGGAGCGTCCCCGCCAGAGGTGAGGACGCCCAGCCTCACGGGGCGGCCTTGGCGTGGGGCGCCTTGCGGGGTGCCTTCCTCGGCGCATGGCGCTTCTTGCGGACGGCCTTGTGCTTGACCCGCCGGCCCCGGCGGGTGTCCTTCACGTGGGTCTCCGGCGGCGGCAGGGGCGGCGGTTCCACCACCCCCTTGGGCAGGGGCGGCAGGTCCCCGTCCGGGATGCCCAGGGCCGCCGACCGCTGGGCGCGGGCCTTGAGCACGGGATCCTCCTGACCGCGGGCCGTGGCGACCAGCCCTAGAGCCAGGGCACTGATGACGAACGCGCGTCGCGGCATGGTCCCCTCCCGGGGGGAATTATGGCTCAATCCCCGGTCTTGGGCCCGCGGTCCTTCATGGCCTTGGCGAAGAATTCCGCCACGATCCGGTCCGCGTCCTCCTTGGTGACGTCGGGCATCTGGGGCTCCCGCTGGAGGATGTCCCGGCCCGAGGGGGCCATCTTGGGCAGGTGGTCCTCGGAGGGCTGCAGGCGCCCCAGGACGTACTGGGCCACCTCGATGAGGCTGCGCCCCACCCGCTCCAGCTTCTGCCGCACCACGTCCTGGTACTGGTAGAGGTCGAAGGCCCCCTGGATGTTGTAGGCCCCGTTGTCGGCGTGGAAGCCGATCTGCTCCAGCCGGTCCGTCAGCTTCTGCAGTTCGGCGGAGGGTGGCATCAGGCCCCTGAGGAGCTCCTGGCATTCCTTCGCCAGGGCCTGGATCTCCTCGAAGCTGTGCTGGACCACCTCGATCTGGTCGAGCACGCGTTCAGCCCCCCCCTCCTGCTCCCGGGCGATCTGCATGAGCTGGTCGGGGATGGCCTGGTTGTCCTGGGGCTGGTCCGGCATGGGCGCGCTCCGTAAGTCCCCTATCGACCGGGGGGGCGCAATCTTTGAATTCGTGGCACCCTCCCTCGCGCGATAAACTTTCTGATTCGGGGATCAATCGAGTCCCGATTTCACCAAGTCCGGAGTTTCCATGACCATGCAGTCCAGCCCCAATCCGGCTCCCGTGGACGGGACGGCCCTGGCGGGCTGCCTCCAGCCCTTCCCCGCCTCGGAGAAGTTCCACGTGGCCGGCACCCTCCCCGGGGTGAAGGTCCCCCTCCGGCGGGTGAAGCTCCAGCCCACCCGCGATTTCAACGGCCAGCTCACCGAGAACGAGCCCGTGGTGCTCTACGACACGTCGGGACCCTACACCGATCCCGCCGCCGCCATCGACGTCGCCAAGGGCCTGCCTGCCCTCCGCCAGGACTGGATCCTGGGCCGGGGCGACGTGGAGGAACTGCCCGGCGCCACCAGCCTCTACCGCAAGCTCCGGGAGCGGGACAAGGAACTGGACGCCATCCGCTTCCACGCCGACCGCAAGCCCATGCGGGCCAAGGCCGGCCGCAACGTCAGCCAGATGCACTACGCGAAGCAGGGCCTGGTCACCCCCGAGATGGAGTTCATCGCCATCCGCGAGAACCTGGGCCGCGAGGCCGCCGGCATCCAGAGCCGCATCACGCCCGAGTTCGTGCGCGACGAGGTGGCCCGGGGCCGCGCCATCATCCCCGCCAACATCAACCACCCCGAGACCGAGCCGATGATCATCGGCCGGAACTTCCTGGTGAAGATCAACGCCAACATCGGCAACTCCGCCGTGGCCTCCAGCATCGAGGAGGAGGTCGAGAAGATGGCCTGGTCCATCCGCTGGGGCGCCGACACGGTGATGGACCTCAGCACCGGGAAGAACATCCACGAGACCCGTGAGTGGATCCTCCGCAACAGCCCCGTGCCCATCGGCACCGTGCCCATCTACCAGGCCCTGGAGAAGGTGAACGGCAAGGCCGAGGACCTCACCTGGGAGATCTTCCGCGACACGCTCATCGAGCAGGCCGAGCAGGGCGTGGACTACTTCACCATCCACGCCGGCGTGCTGCTGCGTTACGTGCCGCTCACGGCGAAGCGCGTGACGGGCATCGTGAGCCGCGGCGGCAGCATCATGGCCAAGTGGTGCCTCGCCCACCACCGGGAGAACTTCCTCTACACGCACTTCGAGGACATCTGCGAGATCATGAAGGCCTACGACGTGGCCTTCTCCCTGGGCGACGGCCTGCGCCCCGGCAGCACCGCCGATGCCAACGACGAGGCCCAGTTCGGCGAGCTGGAGACCCTGGGCGAGCTCACCAAGATCGCCTGGAAGCACGATGTGCAGGTGATGATCGAGGGCCCCGGCCACGTGCCCATGCACCTCATCCAGGAGAACATGACCAAGCAGCTGGCCGTCTGCGACGAGGCGCCCTTCTACACCCTGGGCCCCCTCACCACCGACGTGGCGCCGGGCTACGACCACATCACCTCGGCCATCGGGGCCGCCATGATCGGCTGGTTCGGCTGCGCCATGCTCTGCTACGTCACGCCCAAGGAGCACCTGGGCCTGCCCAACAAGAAGGACGTGAAGGACGGCGTCATCGCCTACAAGATCGCCGCCCACGCCGCGGACCTGGCCAAAGGCCACCCCGGGGCGCGGATCTGGGACGACGCCATGAGCAAGGCGCGGTTCGAGTTCCGCTGGGAGGACCAGTTCAACCTCGCCCTCGACCCCGATACGGCCCGGGAATTCCACGACGAGACCCTACCCGCCGAGGGGGCCAAGTCCGCCCACTTCTGCTCCATGTGTGGCCCCCACTTCTGCTCGATGAAGATCTCCGAGGACGTGCGGCAGTACGCCGAGGATCATGGCTACAACGGCGAGGAAGCCCTTGCGAAGGGGATGGAAGAGAAAGCCGGGGAATTCGCCTCCAAGGGAAGCGAGATCTACCTTCAAGCCTGAATGCAAATCAGAGGGCGTCTCGCGTATCGCCACAGGCGATACCGAGAAGATCTCCGAGGACGTGCGGCAGTACGCCGAGAGCCACGGGTACGACGAGAAGGAGGCGCTCGAGAAGGGCATGGCGGAGATGGCGGAGACCTTCGTGCAGAAGGGCTCCGAGGTCTATCAGC
>JAJYBX010000217.1 GCA_021778785.1 Acidobacteriota bacterium | reverse complement strand
CTCCGCCTAGCCGGTGCTGCGGTCAGAGGCCGAGCACCCCCCGGCCACCTCCCGGCCTGCCCCATCCACGCCACCCACCCGGGATCGGTTTCCACGATAGGCTCCTCCCGGGGTGCCCATGCGAACGCGCCGTTTCCCTCTGCTCCTGCTGGCGGCGGTCTCGGCCGCCTTCCTGCTGCTGGGGTGGTCCCCCCGCGCGGACCGCTTCACCTGGTTCATGGAGAACGCGCCGGTGATCCTCGGCGTGCCGGTGCTCGTGGCCACGCACCGGCGCTTCCCGCTCACGGACCTGCTCTACGGGCTCCTCGCCCTCCACGCCCTGGTGCTCATGGTGGGCGGGCACTGGACCTACGCCGAGGTGCCCGCGGGCCACTGGGTGAAGGTCTGGCTCCACCTGGCGCGGAACCCCTACGACCGGCTGGGGCACCTCTTCCAGGGCTTCGTCCCCGTGCTGCTCTTCCGCGAGGTGCTGCTCCGGAAGGGCGTCCTGAAACCCGGCGGCTGGTCCGTGGCCGTCCTCCTCCTCATGGCCCTGGGCCTCAGCGCCGCCTACGAGCTGGTGGAGTGGCAGACGGCGGTCTGGACCGGCAGCTCGGCGGACGCCTTCCTGGGCACCCAGGGCGATCCCTGGGACACCCAGTGGGACATGGCCTGCGCCCTGATCGGCGCCACCGCGGCCCTGGCCCTCCTGGGCCGGCGCCACGACCGGGCCCTGGCGGCCCAGCATTAGGCAAATCACGCCTAATCACAACCTCCCGCCAGGTCTTGCAAGCCCTCCGGCCGGAGGTCTACCCTGGCACCTCCCTCCCATGTCCGAACCCTCGACCGCCCGTCTCCCCGTGGACCCTCCTCCCGCCCCCGCCGGACGCGCGGCGCCGGACCAGCTCCGCCGGGAGGTGGAGGCGGTCCGGGAGAGCCCCCTGGTGGCCTTCCTCCTGGCCAGCCTCCACGGCCTGGTGGCCATCCTGAACGAGCAGCGCCAGATCCTCGCGGCCAGCCCGGGGCTGGTGGACGCCCTCAGTCCCCGCTGGGGCGGCCGGTTCCGGGGCGCGCGCCCGGGCGAGGCCTTCGACTGCATCCATGTCCCCGAGGGCCCCGGGGGCTGCGGCACCTCCCCCGCCTGCGCCCACTGCGGCCTCCTCCTCACCCTCCTCACCGCCCTGGAGGACGACGGGCCCAGGGAGGGTGAATGCCACCTGTCCATGCGCCGGAACGGCCGCTGGGAGGCGGTGGAATTCCATGTGACCGTCTCCCGCCTGCAGGTGGATGGGCATCGCTTCCTCGCCGTGGCCTTCCGCGACATCAGCGCCGAGCGCCGCCGGGACGTGCTGGAGCGCCTCTTCTTCCACGACATCGCCAACATCCTCCAGGGCCTGCACGGGTGGTCCGAGGGCCTCTCCGAAGGCTCCGTGCCCGCCGGGGACGCCGCCCGGCGCATCCTCCTCCTCTCGGAACGGCTGGGCCAGGAGGTGCACAGCCACCGGCGGCTGCTCCAGGCCGAGCGGGGCCGGCTGGCCGTGACGCCCTCCGTCCTCCAGGGCGGGCTGGTGCTCCAGGAGGTCCTGTCCCTGCTGGAGCGTCACCCCTCCGCGGGGAACCGGCGGCTGGCCCTGATGCAGGCGCCCGGTCCCGGGAGCTTCGTGAGCGACCCCGACCTGCTGCTGCGGGTGGTCTACAACATGGCCCTGAACGCCGCGGAGGCCTCGAAGCCCGGGGAGACCGTGCGGCTGTCCTTCGGCTGGCAGGGCGACCGGCCCCGGTTCGCCGTGCACAACCCCGGCACCATCCCGGAACCGCTCCGGGAGCGGATCTTCCAGCGCTCCTTCAGCACCAAGGCCGCCAAGGGCCGGGGCCTGGGCACCTACGCCATGAAGCTCTTCGGCGAGAACTTCCTGCGGGGCGAGGTGGGCTTCGAGAGCGGCCCCGCCACCGGCACCACCTTCTGGATCCTCCTGCCCCCGCGCCTCGAGGCCTGAAGACGGCAGCCTCCAGCCGTCCTTGACAGGCAATCAAAGTGATATCACATTGATTGCCCCTGGAGGTTTCCATGCTCAAGGAACGATCCGCCTTCGCCCTGCCGGGCCTGCCCGTCCTGCTCCTGGCCCTGCTGCTGGTCCTGGGGGCCATCGGCCTCACCATCCAGGCCGGCATCCAGAACGATCCCGGCCGCCTGGCCTACACCCTGCCGGTGCTGGTGGTGGGGATCTTCATCCTCACGGGCCTCTTCGTGGTGAACCCCAACGAGGCCGTGGCCCTGCAGCTCTTCGGCGACTACCGGGGCACCGTGCGCCAGGAGGGCATGGCCTGGGCCAACCCCTTCCTCAGCAAGCGGAAGATCAGCACCAAGGTCCGCAGCTTCGAGAGCCAGCGCCTGAAGGTGAACGACCAGGACGGCAACCCCGTGGAGATCGCCGCCATCATCGTGTGGCGGGTGGTGGATACCGCCGAGGCCCTCTTCGAGGTGGAGGACTGCGAGAAGTACGTCACCGTGCAGAGCGAGGCCGCCCTGCGGGCCCTGGCCTCCCACTTCCCCTACGACGCCCACGAGGCGGCTCAGCTCTCCCTGCGCGGCAGCACGGACGAGGTGGCCGCCAAGCTCAAGATGGAATTGCAGCGGGTGCTGGCCCAGGCCGGCGTGGAGGTGCAGGGCGCCCGCATCAGCCACCTGGCCTACGCCCCCGAGATCGCCCAGGCCATGCTGCAGCGCCAGCAGGCCTCGGCCATCATCGCCGCCCGCCAGAAGATCGTGGAGGGCGCCGTGGGCATGGTGGAGATGGCCCTGGCCATGCTCGCGGAGAAGGGCACCGTGCAGCTCGACGAGGAGCGCAAGGCCGCCATGGTGTCCAACCTGCTGGTGGTGCTCTGCAGCGAGCGCTCCGCCAACCCCGTGGTGAACGCGGGCACGCTGTACCATTAGGTTTCCATGGCCGAGCGCAAGCCCTTCCTCCTCCGCACCGACCCGGCGCTGCTGGAAGCCCTGCAGCGCTGGGCGGATGAGGAGCTGCGCAGCCTCAACGGGCAGATCGAGTACCTTCTGCGCCAGGCCCTCCAGCGGGAGGGGCGGCTGAAACCCGCCAGGCCCGCGAAGAAGCCCGCCCCATGAACCCCCTGGCCCTCCAGCTCGCGGCGGACCTCGGCGGCACGCTGCTCTCGGCCCCGGGCGGCGGCCTGCTGCTGGTGGAGCGCCTGGGCCAGCACACGGCGCCCCGGGTGGCGGTGCTGGGCCGCACGGCGGAGGACCTGGGCCCCGCCCTGGAGGCCATCGCCGCCCTCCAGGCCCGGGACCTGCCCCTCAACCTCGTGGGCCTCCTCCCCCTGGGCTGCGAGCTATCGACCGCCCTGGACCTCCACCGGCGCCGCATCGGCGCCCTGGTGGCGGCCCTGGACGCGGGCCTGCCCTGGCTGGACGGGCGGCCCATGCTGCCCCGCCGGTTGCCCGGGCGCGTCTACCGCACCGTGCCCGTGGCCCTGGACAAGGCGCCCCTGGGCCCCCTGGAGAAGGCGGAGCTCAAGCAGTTCCTGGCGGACTGGGACAAGGCCCGCCGCAAGATGACCTTCCGCCGCCCCGAGTGGCGGGAGGCGCCGGATCACGAGCAGCACGGCGGCTTCGAGGCCGACCTCTGGCCCGGCGTGCCCGTGCCCCCGGGCGCCGAGCTGCGGGTGCCGCCGCTCGAACTGCCCGTGGGCACGCCCCTGGCCGATGCGCTCCGCGGGGCCCTGCGCACGGCCCTGGGCCAGCCCATCCCGATCCTGCCTCTGCCCGCGGATCCCGCGCCCCTGCACGCCCTGCGCGCCCTCACCCGCGACGCCGCCGCCTTCCGCGGGCCCGCCCGGGCCTGGGAGTTGGCCCTGGAGGCGATCGCGCGCCTGCCCGCCCCGGCGCACTTCTGCGCCCGCTGCTGAGGCGGGATCCGGCGTTCCAGAAAGACCAAAAGCCCACCGCCAAGACGCTAAGACGCCAAGAACTGCAAAAGCAAAGCCTGTTGTCTTGCTTGGCGTCCTCTCGGTATCCGCTCTGCGGATACGCGAGAAGAAACGATACCTGGCGTCTTGGCGTCTTGGCGTCTTGGCGGTGATCCGTTCGTCATTTGGATGCGAAATCGCTCCGTCCCTTCGCACGGACCCACGGCGCTGGATCTAGAATCCAGGGAAGATTTCCCCTGAAACCTCCCTCCGGAAACCCCATGCCCGACCGCATCGGCAAGTTCGAGATCCTCCGCGCCCTGGGCCAGGGGGCCATGGGCGAGGTGTTCCTGGCGCGGGACACGACGCTGGGGCGGGAGGTGGCCCTCAAGACCATCCGGCCCTTCGCGGACGCGGAGGCCCTGGGCGACCTGAAGGCCCGCTTCGCCCGGGAGGCCCAGTCGGCGGCCGGGCTGCACCACCCGAACGTGGTGACCATCTACGAGTTCGGCGAGGCCGACGGCCTGCTCTACTTCGCCATGGAGGTGGTGGAGGGGCCCAGCCTGGAGAGCCTGCTCCGGCACCAGTCCCTCACGCCCCGGGCGTTCCTGGAG
>JAJYBX010000216.1 GCA_021778785.1 Acidobacteriota bacterium | reverse complement strand
CCCAGGCCCTGGCCGTCTCCGAAGTCACCGTGGACAAGGGCCGCCTCAAGCTGCGCCTCAGCCCCCAGACCCCCGTGGATCCCGCCAAGCTCATGGCCTGGGTGCGCGAGCGCAGGGATGCCCAGCTCAATCCCGACGGCGCCGTGCTGGTGCCCATGCCCCCCAGCGAAGGCGGTGCCGTGATGCAGGCCCAGCGGGTGCTGGCGGAATGGGCGGGGATGGTGGGCTGAGATCCCCGGCTATCGCCGATCAGGGGGTGGTAGGGCCCGGGAACGCGACCCCCAGGGACAAAAACAGCCCGCCGCCCAGGGGGCGGCGGGCCGGAAGGCGGGGCGGATCAGATCTTGGTGACGTTGATCGCCTGGGGGCCCTTCTGCCCCTGGCCGGTGTCGAAGCTGACGCGCTGGTTCTCGTCCAGGGACTTGAAGCCGGACATCTGGATGGCGGTGTGGTGGACGAAGAGATCCGGTCCTCCGCCATCGGGGGTGATGAAGCCGAATCCCTTTTCGGCGTTGAACCACTTGACGGTGCCTTGAGCCATGGTGATTTCCTTGGGTGTCTCGAAGGGAGGCAAAGAGCTGGTCGAGACGTGTTCAGGCTCATCGAAGGATTCCACGCGGTGTGGGATCGCATGGCCCCATCTTGCGCCTGTCGGTTGCGAATAGCCATGAAATGCCGGGGACCCCCCGTGGCTTCGACCTCCGGTTGAAGGTGCGGAAGGCCGTCTAGACCTTCGCGGGCTCCGGCGCCCTCATGGCGCCGGGCAGGCCCAGGAGCTTCCGGGCCGTGCCGATCTGGCCCAGGTGGTAGGCCTCCTCCATGAGGAAGGTGCCCACGATCTCCTCCAGGGGCATGGCGGCCTGCATCGCGGGGTGGAGCCGCGGTTCGCGCCAGTCGGCGACTGCATCGAAGACCTCCGCCAGGGCTGTCTGCGTCTCGTCCATGGCCGCCTCGAGCTGCGCCAGGGACCGGGGCCCGGTGGCCGCCGGCGGCTCGCCGGACCGGTCCAGGGTGCCCAGGAGCCACCGGCGGTTCTCCACGAGGTGGGCGAGGATCCACGTGATGCTGTTCACGTGGGGTGCCGGCGGCTGGTCCGCCTGGGCCTGGGTGACATCGGCCAGGTTCCGGGCCATGAGGACCTGGCGGTTGAGGGCGAAGAGCGGGGTCCAGGGCTGGGACATGGGATCTCCTTGAAGGGGGCGCCTGGGCGCGGGTGGTCCGCCGGGGCGGACGGGGATCCGCCCGCCTCGGGCGGGATGCGGGGCCGGGGATCGGCCGGGTTTCAGCTTTCGACGAAGGCCTTGAGCCGCCCCAGGGCGACGTCCCACTCCCTGGAAAGGCGCGCCAGGTACTGGTGGGCATCCTCGAGGCGCTTGGGCTCGAAGGTCCAGATGCGCTCCCGTCCCTGGCGGGCGCTCGTGACGAGCCCCGCCTCGGCCAGCACGTCGAGGTGCTTGGTGATGGCCTGCCGGGACACCGCGAACTGGCCGCTCAGGCGGGTGACCGTGAGCGGCCCGCTGGCGCAGAGGCTGACGAGCAGGCCCAGGCGCGTGGCATCCCCCAGCGCGGCGAAGAGGGGCGCCGCATCCTTCAGGCGCGCCGGGGAGAGGGCCTCAGGCCGTGACATGGCGTTCGATGCGGGGCAGCTGGCCCGCCCACCCGGCATCGTTCATGCGGAAGGCCTCGTCGCGCCGGTCCGGCGGCAGCCGGTCGAAGCCGGACTCCACCACCTTGAGCAGGGTGCCGCCCTCGGCGGCCTCGAGCCGGAACTCCACGAGGGTCATGGGCTCCTTCGAGTAGTCCCTCGCCGCGTCCATGGGATACGGATGCCAGCGGTAGGAGAAGAGGGACTCGGGCTCCATGCGCTCGATCCGCATCTCCAGGTGGATGTGCTGGTAGTCGGGATGGGTGATCCGCCCGAAGACCGGCTGGCCGGGCACGAAGCGGCCCTCCAGCTTCATCCCGAACCAGGTGCCGAATTCCTCCGCGTCCGCCAGCGCCTTCCAGACCCGGGTCCGGGGGGCGCGGAGATGGATCTCCTTCCTGATGCTGTCCGTGCTCGATGTCGTCATGGGCAACCTCCGAGTTGCATGTTACGCGCCCCGGAGACTGATGCAACCCCTCGGTTGCATTTTTTCGCACAAAACGACGAGGCCCCGTCGCCGGGGCCCCGAGCGTGATCCCCCGGACCGAAGGTCCGGGAGAGCCGCCTACCAGATCCGCACGCGGTCCTTGGGCGCCAGGTAGAGCTTCTCGCCGGGCTTGACGGCGAAGGCGGCGTACCAGGCGTCGAGGTTGCGCACGGTGTCGGCGCGGTACTCGGCGGGGGCGTGGCCGTCGGCGAGGAGGCGCTGGCGCAGGGCGGCCTCGCGCATCTTGGTGCGCCAGCTCTGGCCGAAGGCGATGAAGAACTGCTGGTCGCCGGTGAACCCGCCCACCGCCCGGGCGGCCTTGCCCTTCAGGGAGAGGTGGTAGGCGTCGAGGGATGCGGCCAGGCCCGCCACGTCGGCGATGTTCTCGCCGAGGGTGAGCTTGCCGTTCACATGGGCGTCGGGGAAGGGCCGGTAGGCGTCGAACTGGCGGGCCAGCTGGTCGGCCGAGGCCTCGAAGTGGGCGAAGTCCTTCTCCGTCCACCAGTTCTTCAGGCGACCCTGGTCATCGAAGAGGGCGCCCTGGTTGTCGAAGCTGTGGCTGATCTCGTGGCCGATGACGGCGCCGATGGAGCCGTAGTTCATGGCCTCGGGCCGCTTCGGATCGAAGAAGGGGGGCTGCAGGATGGCCGCCGGGAAGTTGAGGGCGTTCATCACGGGCAGGTTCACGGCGTTCACGGTCTGGGGCGTCATCACCCACTCGCCGCGGTCCACGGGCCGGCCCAGCTTGGCGACGGCCTGGTGGAGCTGGAACAGCTCGGCCCGGTCCTCGTTGCCGAAGGCGTCGCCCGCCTTGATCTCGAGGCCGCCGTAGTCCTCCCAGCGGTCCGGGTAGCCCACGCCCACCTTCAGCACGGCCAGCTTGGCCTTGGCCTTGGTCTCGGGGGCCATCCAGTCGAGCTGGTCGATGCGCGCCCGGAAGGCCGCCAGGATGTTCTGCACCATGGCCTGGGCCCGGGCCTTGTCGGCGGCGGGGAAGTACTGCTCGGCGTAGCGGCGGCCCACGGCGTCGCCCAGGGCGGCGTTGGTGGCGTCCACGGCCCGCTTCTGGCGCTCGCGCTGCTGGGGCGTGCCCTGGATGACCTTGCCGTAGAAGGCGAAGGCCTCATCGCCGAAGCCCTTGGGCAGCACGGCGGCGTGGTGGTCCAGGGCGTGGAAGGCGAGGTAGTCCTTCCAGGTCTCCAGGGGCTGGCTGGCCACCAGGGTGGAGAGCCCCGTGACGGCACCCGGCTGCCAGGCCACGAAGGTCTGCTGGGCCCCGAGGCCCGCGGCGGCGAAGAAGGCCTCCCAGTCCAGGCCCGGGGCCTTGGCGGTGAAATCGGCGCGGCTCCAGGGGTTGTCGCCCTTCTTCACCTCTTCGGAGTCCTCGCGGGTGGCGTGGGCCTCGGCGATGCGGTGTTCCAGGTCCAGGACGCGGGCGGCCTTGGCTTCCACGTCCTTCTCGCCGGCCAGGGCGAGCACGCGGGCGATGTGGGCCCGGTACTGGTCGCGGACCGCCTGCATGCGGGGGGAGGGATCCAGGTAGTAGTCGCGGTCGGGCATGCCCAGGCCGCCCTGGAGGAGGAAGGCCGAATAGTGGCTGGGGTCGTTCAGATCCTGGGCCACCCACAGGCCGAACAGGTTGTCGGTATAGAGGTTCGTGGCGTTGATGGCGTCCACGTCGGCCCGCAGGGTGCCGCCCAGGAAGGCGGAGAGGGCCTTCCGGTCGCCGAGGGCCTGCACCTGGGCCAGCAGCGGCTGGATGGGCTTGAGGCCCGCCTGCTCGATGGCGGCCGTGTCCAGGAAGGCGCTGTAGTAATCGCCGATCTTCCGCAGCTCGGAGCCCTCGGGAGCCTTGGCCCTGG
Organism: Acidobacteriota bacterium; assembly: GCA_021778785.1. Taxonomy (GTDB): domain Bacteria; phylum Acidobacteriota; class Holophagae; order Holophagales; family Holophagaceae; genus Geothrix. The sequence continues at coordinate 557 of JAJYBX010000216.1, read as the reverse complement.
CGGCGGACTGGATGATCCCGCCCGTGCGGCGGTTCGTGAGCTCGAAGAGGTGGGCGAAGGGGCCTTCGGCGCTGCGGTCCGGCGGGATGACGGTGTGCTTGAACCAGGTTCCGTTGGTGTAGGCGAAGAAGTCGTCACCCGGCTTCACGGTGCGGTCCATGCCGGCGAGGTCGAGGCCGTGGGCGGCCGCCTTGGCCGGGGCGGCGGCGGGCGCGGCGGCGGCCAGGGGACCGGCCACCAGGGCCAGGGCTAAAAGGGACGCGTTCCAGGGATGGCGCGGGGACATGGGGACTCCCGGTGAGGCTCGCGGGTGCATTGGGATGCGAGGCCCTCCAGGATGGCACGGGGTCCCGGGGGAGGGCAGGATGGAACATGGGGCCCCGCCGCGGCATCCCAGGAGCGGCATTCCGCCCCGGAGTCCGCCATGTCGTTTTGTTCGCGTTCCGCCGTCGCGCTGATGGTCCCGGCCCTGCTGGCCGCGGCCCCCCCGAAAGCCGGGGGCATGGACCCGAAGGCCCTCCGGGCCTGGATGGACTCGGCCGCGCCCACGGCCGCCC
>JAJYBX010000215.1 GCA_021778785.1 Acidobacteriota bacterium | reverse complement strand
GGCTCGGAAGGAGCCGCACGACCTCCTCCGATTCCCCGCTGTTGGAGAGCGCCAATACGGAATCGGCCTCGGTGACCATGCCGAGATCGCCATGGAGGGCCTCGGCGGGATGGAGGTAGAGGCTGGGGCAGCCCGTGGAAGCCAGGGTCGCGGCCACCTTCTGGGCCACGAGCCCGGATTTGCCCATGCCGGTGAGCACCACCCGTCCGCCCCGGTCGAGGACCATGGCGCACCAGGTGTCGACGGCCTCCCGGTCCCAGCTGGACTGGAGATCAGTCAGGGCACTGCGGGCTGCTTCCAGGACGGCATCGGCGGCTCCTGAGGCCTGGTTCTCATCCTTCACGGTGGCGGCTCCGATGGGGTTGCAATCAGGGAACCATGCTACCAGCCATCCTTCCGCTCTTCCCCCTGCCCCAGGTCGTGCTCTTCCCGCACACCTTCGTGCCGCTGCATATCTTCGAGCCCCGCTACCAGGACATGACCGTCCAGGTGCTCAACTCGCATCATCATCTGGTCCTGGTGCTGATGCGTGAGCCCTCCGGCGACGATCCGCTCGGCGAGCGCGCCCCCACCTTCGACGTGGGCTGCGTGGCCGAAGTGGTGCGGGCCGAGCCCCTCACGGGCGGACGCTGGAATCTGCTGGTCCAGGGCAAGGAGACCACGCGGATCCTGGAGGAGGTTCCGGGCATGGCCTACCGCCAGGCCCGCACCGAGGCCCTGCCCTTCGATGGGTCCATGCTCTGGCCGGGCCCCCACCGGCGGCGGCTCATGGAAGCCCTCCACAGCTACGCGAAGGACCAGGACATCGAGGCCCAGCTCAAGGAGCTGCTCGATCTCCCCCTGGAGGACGAGGCCCGCCTGAACACCCTGGCCATGGCCCTGGACTTCGAGCCCACCGAGCGCCAGTTCCTCCTGGAGGCGAGGGATCTTCCGACCCTTGCCGACCGCATGCTCCAGCTCCTGGAGTTCGCCGGGAACGGCCGCGACCTCCAGGGCCTGTGAGCCTGCCTCCGCAGCCGGCTTTGCTACACTGCCCCTGGCCCTGTAGCTCAGCGGTCAGAGCTGGCGGCTCATAACCGCTTGGTCGTGGGTTCGAACCCCACCGGGGCCACCATTTCGCAGGATTGCGAAATAGGACGGCGTCGCCGCAGGCGATGACCGCCCGAAGGGCGAGGGCACACGACGTGCCCTCGTCACCATTTCGCAGGATTGCGAAATAGGACGGCGTCGCCGCAGGCGATGGCCGCCCGAAGGGCGAGGGCACACGACGTGCCCTCGTCACCATTCGCCAGGATTGGCGAACAGGACGGCGTCGCCGCAGGCGATGGCCGTCAGGTATCAGAGTCCTACACGATCCACTTTCTCAGTTCGCCCTCGGCGAAGAGCAGGTGGGAGAGCATGGCCTTCGAGGCCACCTCGGGCGATCGGGAGCGGATGCCCGAGAGGATCTCGGCGTGCTGGTCGATGATCTTCTGGGCGTTCTCCTCGCCGCTCTGGTAGAGCTGGCGGCGGGCCACGGAATTGGCCTTGGCGAACTCCTCGGAGACGGTCTTGAAGAGCTTGGTCAGGAGGCTGTTGTGGGTGGCCTCGGCCACGGCGTAGTGGAAGGCCGCGTCGAATTCCTCCCCCCGCGCCGGATCCTGCACGTTCAGCCGCTCCCGCATGTTCTCCAGCATGGCCTCGATCTGGTCCAGCTCCTCCTCGGTGGCCCTCTGGGCGGCCAGTCCCGCCGTGGCCGTCTCGAAGATCCGCCGCATCTCGAACATGTCGAGGAGCGAGCTGCGCTCGACGGCGAGGAACATCGCCAGGGGCCGGATGATGTCATCCGTCTCCGTGTCGCGGATGAAGGTGCCCTCGCCGGGGCGGATGTCGATGATGCCCAGCATCTCCAGGGTCCTGATCGCCTCGCGGACCGAGGCCCGGCTGACCTGGAACTGCTCCGCCATCTCCCGCTCGGCGAGCAGTTTGTCCCCGGGTTTCAGCTTCCCCTCCGTCAGGAGCCGCTTGATCTGCTCCACGATCTCCTCGTAGAGCCGCTTGGTCTTGATGGGCGTGAATTCCATGGCTCACATTCTAATTGATGAAAAAAAAGGTGATGAGCAACTGTGACCAAATCCCATCGTCGTTCAGTGGTCTGACCACCAGGCCCATTGTAACCTCCCCCCAGGATCTTTTCGAAAACCCACCCTTTCATCTTCTGACCCCATCCGGAGGCTTCATGACTCCCTGGTCCCAGATCTATTCCCCTGTCATGGGGAATATCTTCCTCTCAGCCATGGTGGCGGCCCTGCCCGTCATCGTCCTGCTGGGACTCCTGGCCTTCTTCCATGTGAAGGCCCACGTGTCGGCCCTCCTGGGTCTCCTCACCGCGCTTGCAGTGGCGGTGTTCGTCTTCCACATGCCCCCAAGCCTGGCGGGCATGGCCGCGATCTTCGGGGCCTTCTATGGGCTGCTGCCCATCGGCTGGATCGTCCTCAACGCCATCTTCATCTACGACATCACTGTGAAGTCGGGGGATTTCGAGGTCCTCAAGCACACCATCGCAGGACTCGCCTCGGACCGTCGCGTCCAGGCCCTCTTGATCGCCTTCAGCTTCGGGGCCTTCATCGAGGGCGCGGCCGGCTTCGGCACGCCGGTGGCCATCTCGGCGGCCATGCTCATCGGCCTGGGATTCCGCCCCCTCCAGGCCGCAGGCCTCGCCCTGATCGGCAACACCGCTCCGGTGGCCTACGGGGCGCTCGGCACGCCCATCATCGTGCTGGCCGCCGTGACCGGGCTGCCCCTGGAGACCCTCAGCGCCGCCGTCGGCCGCATCCTGCCGGTCTTCTCCCTCATCGTCCCCTTCTGGATCATCTGGGTCATGGCGGGACGCAAGGCGATGCTGGAAGTCTGGCCCGCCTGCCTCACGGCCGGGGCCTCCTTCGCCATCACCCAGTTCCTGGTGAGCAACTACCACGGCCCCTGGCTGGTGGACATCGCCGGATCCATCGTCTCCATGCTCTCCCTGGTCGTGCTCCTGAAGGTCTGGCAGCCCAAGTCCATCTGGCGCTATGAGCACGAACGGGGCGAAGCCGTCGAAGCCACCCCCGAACATGGCAGCCGGAGGGCCATGAAGGCCTGGATGCCCTGGGTGCTGCTCTCGATCTTCGTGTTCGCCTGGGGCACCCCCCACGTCCGGGACATCCTCAACGGCGGCACCAAGGCCAAGCCGAATGTCCTGTACGGCATCTCCAAGGTCGATGTGCCTGTGCCTCTGCTCGACAAGGCCGTGCTGCGGGTGCCCCCGGTTGTCACCAAGCCCACCCCCGAGCCCGCGATCTACAGCATCAACTGGCTCTCCGCCACGGGGACCAGCCTGCTCCTCGCCGGCATCCTCAGCGGCCTGCTGATGGGCTTCGGCCTCCTCGACATCGCCAGGATCTTCTTCAACACCCTGAAGCGCGTCCGCATCTCCCTGCTCACGATCATGGCCATGCTGGCCCTGGGCTTCACCACCAAGTCCGCGGGCCTGGACGCCACCATGGGCCTGGCCTTCGCGGCCACGGGAGCCCTGTTCCCCTTCTTCTCCGCCATGCTCGGCTGGTTGGGGGTCGCCCTGACCGGCAGCGACACCTCCTCGAACGTGCTCTTCGGAGGCCTGCAGAAGGTGACGGCCCAGCAGCTCGGCCTGAACCCGGTCCTGACCGCCGCAGCGAATTCCGCGGGCGGCGTCATGGGCAAGATGATCGATGCCCAGAGCATTGTCGTGGCCTCCGTGGCCACCGAGCAGCAGGGTGAGGAGGGCAGGATCCTGCGCTTCGTCTTCCTGCACAGCCTCACCCTGGCGGCCCTGGTGGGCGTGGTGATCTTCCTCTACGCGAAGGTCCTGCCGGCCTCCTGGATTCCGGCGCCTCCCGCCCCGGCCCCGGTCGCGGCCCCAGTCCCCGCGCCCCAGCCCCTCCTCCCCGTTCCTCCCGCCCCGGGCCGGTAGCCCGGAGCCGCCCCACCGTGAGAACCCGTCCTCCCGCCGAGCCCACCTGGTCGGCGGGATGATGTCGCCAGCGCCCCGGACGGGGTAGAGGATGTTTTCCATGACTACTCCCGCAGTCACTTCCCTTCGGGATGCCCTTGCCACCATCGTGGGTCCCGATCGCGTCCTCAACCGGCCCGTGGACCTCATCGCCTTCGCGTCGGATGCCAGCTTCTACCGCCTCATCCCGAAGGCGGTGGTCTTCGCGGGGAGCGTCGAGGAGGTCCGCGCCCTCTTCGCCCTGAGCCGCCAGCGGCGGATCCCCATGACGTTCCGGGCCGCGGGCACCAGCCTCTCGGGCCAGGCCGTCACGGACGGCATCCTGGTGGAGGTGGCCCGCCACTGGCGCGGCATCCAGGTGCTCGACCGCGGCGCCCGGGTGAAGGTCCAGCCCGGCGTCATCGGTGCCCATGTGAACCACGCCCTGCGGCCCTTCCGCGCCAAGATGGGCCCGGATCCCGCCTCCATCGCCACCTGCACCGTGGGCGGCATCCTCTCCAACAACTCCAGCGGCATGTGCTGCGGGGTGGTCCAGAACGCCTAC
>JAJYBX010000214.1 GCA_021778785.1 Acidobacteriota bacterium | reverse complement strand
TTCGGATGATCCTCCGACTGGTCGGCACTGACCTCCACGGCCAGACCCTCGAAGGGCACCCGCATCTTCTCGAGGATGCTCACGACATCCATGCCCGTGCAGCCGCCGAGGCCCGCCAGCAGGAGCCCCTTGGGGCGCACGCCCCGGGAAGTGCCGTCGGGACCCGGCACGTCGATGGGGATGCGCTGGCCCTCCTGCTCGGCCTCGAAGGCCATGCCGGAGGTCCAGGTGACGGTGGCCTCCATGCTCACCCCCGCTCTGCGGCCAGATCGGCGAGGATCGGCGCGGCGGCGTCGATGACGCCCACGGCGATGAGGTGCCGGGCGATGCGGACGGCATCCATCACCTCGTCGGCCGTGGCGCCCTCGGCCATGGCCATGCGGGCCTGCGAGCGGGCGCAGGCGGGCTGGCGCCGGGCCAGGGCCGCGGAGACGGCCATCAGATGGCGGTACTTGAGGGGGATGGTGCTCTCCGCCCGCGCGACGCTGCCCTTGGACAGCATGGCCGTGGACACCAGCAGATCCGGGGCCAGATCCTTCAGTTGGGACGTCCACTCGGGCAGCGTGTCGCCCATCTTGCCCTGCATCATCTGGAGCACCTGGTCGGGCGTGGGCATGCCCTGGGCGGGAGCGGTCTCAGCCATGGTCGGCCTCCGGTTCAGGAAAGGAAGGATTGGATGCGGCGCCAGGAGCCCAGGTTGTGGACCTCCTTGAACCCCTTGCGCTTGAGGATGCCGACGGCGAAGCCGCTGCGGCTGCCGCTGTCGCAGCAGAGCAGCACGGGCCGCGCGGGGTCCAGTTCCTTGGCGCGCGCGTCAAGCTGGTCCGCGGGGATGTTGATGGCCTTGGGGTGGCCCGCCGCCTTGTACTCGCCCTTGGTGCGGACATCCACGATCTGGGCGCCGCGCTCGAGCAGGCCCTTCACGTCGGCCGAGGAGGCGGAGCGCTTGCTCCAGAGCAGGTAGCCGATGACCCCGACCGGGATGAGATAGATCCAGGGGAAGTCCATCAGGCGCCCATCTGCTGGAGGGCGTTGGTGAGGACGTGGGCGGGCTGGACGCCCACGAAGCGCTGCTGGATGCGACCGTCCTTGAGGATCACCAGGGTGGGGATGCTCTGGACGCCGAACTGGCTGGCCAGCATCGGCTCCTCGTCCACGTTGACCTTGGCGACGATCGCCTTGGGACCGACGGTCCTGGCCACTTCGTCGAGGATGGGGCCCTGCATGCGGCACGGCCCGCACCAGGGGGCCCAGAAATCGATGAGCACGGGCTGCGGCTGGGAGGTCGCCTTGGGGAAGGCGCCGGTGGTGAGGTGGAGGACGTCGGACATGGAAGCTCCGGATCAGGAAAGGTCGGGATGGAAGGTCCAGGGGCCCAGATTGTGGGCGTCGTAGCCCTGGCGCCGCAGGAATTGCACGGCCTGGGAGCTGCGGGCCCCGCTCTCGCAGCAGAAGAGCAGCGCGCGGTCCTTCGGGAGGCGCTCGGTGGCAAGGACCGGGATGAGGTGCAGGGGCAGGTGGAGGCTGCCCTCCACATGGCCCATGTGGTACTCGGGGGCGGACCGGACATCCACCACCAGGGCCCCGGCGTCGAGGAGTTCCCGGGCCTCGGCCCGGCTCAGGAGGAAGCTCATGGCGCTACCTCGCCGTGGCCCAGATCAGCCCCATCACCGCGCCATAGGTGATGGCGCGGAAGGGGGTGGCGGTGAGGGGACAGGTCCCCGTGCTGCAGCCCACCAGGCGGTGGTAGGCGTAGCCCACGGCCCCGCCGATGACGAGGCCCAGGGCGATGCGGACGGCCATGGCCTTCACTTCACCCCCGGCGCGCAGCAGGAGGCTGCCTGGTCGGGCACGCCCAGCTTGCGGAGGATGCTGGCCAGCAGGCACCAGTTGGTGATCCCGCTCTGGAGCAGGTTGGCGCCCACGAAGGCGGTGAGCCACAGCCAGTTGGGGTTGTGGAAGTGGGCCAGGGCCAGGCTCGCCAGGATGAAGGTGCCGGCGAAGACGTGGACGATGCGGTCGACGGTCATGGGGAGCTCCTATTCGTCAGAGTCGGGGTGGGAGGCCTGCCGCTGCAGTTCGGCGGCGCGGCTGCGGCGGGCGATCAGGAAGTAGAGGACGGGGATGGAGGGCACGGAGAGCAGGGTGGCCGCCACGGAGCCCGCCATGAGGCTGATGGCCAGCCCCTGGAAGATGGGATCCGCCAGCATCACCAGCGAGCCCACGATCACGGCGGCGGCGGTGAGCAGGATGGGCCGGAACCGGACCACGCCCGCCTCCTCCACGGCCAGGGCCAGGGGCATGCCCTCGCGCAGCTTCAGCTCGATGAAGTCCACGAGGATGATGCTGTTGCGGACGATGATGCCCGCCCCGGCGATGAAGCCGATCATGCTCGTGGCCGTGAAGAACGCGCCGAAGAGGCCGTGGGCCGGGATGATGCCGATGAGGCTGAGGGGGATGGGCACGAGGATCACCCAGGGGATCTCGAAGCTCTCGAACCAGCCCACCACAAGCACGAAGATCAGCACCAGCACGGCGGCGAAGGCCATGCCGAGGTCGCGGAAGACTTCGAGCGTGATGTGCCACTCGCCGTCCCACTTCATGATCAGGTTCTCGGTGTTCTCGGGCTGGGCCAGGCCGAGGCGCTCGATGTGCGCGCCGCCGGTGCCCTTGAGGGCGTCGATCTTCTTGTTGAGGGCCGCCAGGGCGTAGACCGGGCTCTCGATGGTGCCGGCCAGGTCGCCGAAGACGTAGGTCACGGGCATCAGGTCCTTGTGGAAGATGACCGGATCCTCCGTGCCCCGCTTCACCGTCACCAGCTCGCTGACGGGCACCATGCCGCGGGCGCCGGGCACGGAGAGCTGGAGGATCTGGTCCAGCCGCTGCCGCTTGTCGGCGGGGATCTGGATGATGACCGGCACCTGGCTGGAGCCGCGCAGCACGTGGAAGGCGCCGGCCACGTGGCCATAGCCCGCCATGTAGAGGGTCTGGATGACGTGGGCGGGGGCCACGCCGTGGAGGGCGGCCTTCTCCCGGTCCAGCACGAGGCTGATCTTGGGGTTGGTGGCGTTGAGGGTGGAATCCACGTCCACGATGCCATCCACGGACTTGAAGGCCTTGAGGACCTCCCCGCCCAGGCGCTCGCGCTCCGCCTCGGAAGGACCGTAGATCTCGGCCACCATGGTGTCCATGACCGGCGGTCCGGGCGGGATCTCCACCAGCTTCATGCGGGCCCCGGCGGGGTTCGTGATCTTCTCCAGCTCGGGGCGCAGGCGCACCACGATCTGGTGGCTCTGCTCCTTGCGGTCGCCCTTGGGCACCAGGTTGACCTGGATGTCCACCATCTCGGCGCCCTGGCGCAGGAAGCTGTGGCGCACCATGCCCACGAAGGTGAAGGGCGCGGCCTCGCCGGCGTAGACCTGCACATTGCGGACCGTGGGCTCCTTCAGCAGGCGCCGGGCCACGTCCTGGCCCACGGCCAGCGCGTTCTCCCGGGGCGTGCCCGCGGGGAGGTCGAGCTGGACCATGAACTCGGACTTGTTGTCGAAGGGCAGCATCTTGACCTTCACCACCCCGAAGCCCACGAGGGACATGGCGGCGATGAGCAGGAGGAACACGCCCCCGAAGAAGGTCCAGCGGACTTTCGGCTCGTTCAGCAGGGCCCGGATGGCCTTGCGGTAGAGGGCGGCGAACTTCGTGTCGGGCGCCACCTCGGGGTTGTCCGGGTGGTGGCGGTGGGCGTGGACCTCCGGCGCGGCGGTCTCCGGCGTGCCGGGATGCAGGCCCGTCTCATCCATCTCGGGGAGGTGCGCCTCCTTCTTGAACACGTGGAGGCTGGCCCAGGGGCTGATGATGAAGGCGATCAGCAGGCTGAAGATCATGGCCACGCTGGCGCCCACGGGGATGGGCCGCATGTAGGGGCCCATGAGGCCGCGGACGAAGGCCATGGGGAGGATCGCCGCGATGACGGCGAAGGTGGCCAGGATGGTGGGGTTGCCCACCTCGTCCACCGCCTCCACCACGATCTGGGCGAAGCTCTTCGGCCGGCCGGGCAGGTGCATGTGCCGGTGGATGTTCTCCACCACCACGATGGCGTCGTCCACCAGGATGCCGATGGAGAAGATCAGCGCGAAGAGCGTGACGCGGTTCAGCGTGTAGCCGAAGAGATACGTGATGAGCAGGGTGAGGGCCAGCGTCACGGGGACGGCCACGCCCACCACCACCGCGCTCCGCCAGCCCATGGCCAGCAGGATGAGCGCGATGACGCTGAGGGTCGCGATGAGCAGGTGCTCGATCAGCTCGTTGGACTTGTCGCCGGCCGTCTCGCCGTAGTTGCGGGTGACGGTCACCTTCAGGTCGCGGGGGATGAGGTTGCCGCGCAGGGCGTCCACCTTGGCCAGCACGGTCTCGGCCAGGGCGGTGGCGTTGGTGCCGGCCCGCTTGGAAAGGGCGATGCTCACGGCGGGCTCGAAGCCGGGCTTCGCCGTGTCGGCATACAGCACCATGGGTGGCTCGGGATCGGTGGCGTCCACCACCTTGGCCACGTCGCCCAGGTAG
>JAJYBX010000213.1 GCA_021778785.1 Acidobacteriota bacterium | reverse complement strand
GACTACATCGACCCCGAGCTGTGGCGGCCCCTCATCATGAGCTTCTGCGACTTCTTCGGCCTGGGGGGCGGGCCGCTCCTGCCCTCCCGCCTGGCCCGGGCCTGGCGCCCGCCCGTGGCCTCCTGAGGCTCAGGCCGTCCGGGCCCGCTCGAAGGCCAGGAGGGCCTGCTTCCTCGCTGCCCCCCAGTGGTACTGGCCCAGGGCGCCCGTGGCCTGGATGACGCGGTGGCAGGGGATGAGGCAGGCGATGGGATTCTGCCCCACGGCGGTGCCCACGGCGCGGAGGGCCCGGGGCGAACCCGCCAGGGCCGCCAGGTCGCGGTACGAGATGGCCTGACCGGGCGGGACGCGAAGCAGGGCCTCCCAGGTGCGGAGCTGGAAGGGCGTGCCCTTGAGCACGAGGCCCAGGGGCCGGCCGGGGATGCCCCGCAGATGCGCATCGAGGGCCTCGGCATGGCCACGGATGGCGGCCTCGTCCGCCACCAGGTGGGCGCCGGGCCACCGGGCCCGGAGTTCCGAAAGGGCGCCCTCCCGGTCGTCCTCCTGCAGGAAGCTGAGGCCGCAGAGGCCCCGGTCCAGGGCCGCGAAGAGGGCCGGGCCGAAGGCCGTGTCCGCCACCCCCCAGCGGATCGTGAGACCCGCCGCCCGGGCCTTGAACTCACCGGGGGTCATCCGCTCCAGGCCCAGGAAGAGATCGTGCAGCCGGCTGGGCCCGGAGAGGCCCACCCCGTGGCTCACGTCCAGGAGGCTGCGGGACTCGGCCAGCATGCGCTTCGCCTCCGCCAGGGTCAGCACCTGGAGGAACCGCTTGGGGCTCACCCCGGCCCACCGCTGGAAGAGGCGCTGGAAGTGGAAGGGGCTCAGGCCCACCTCCGCGGCCACCCGTTCCAGGCTGGGCTGCTCGACCGCGTGCTCCGCGAGAAAGCGGATGGCCCGCTCCACCCGGCTGTAGTCGCTCATGGACATGACGGCCTCCCCCACCAGGGTGGGCCCGGAGATCCTCCCGCCCCACCCGGTTCTTGCGCTGATCAGGGCACCCAGACCTCGGGCGGCACGGGGTGGCTCAGGAAGTGGGTCATGCCCTCGTTGAGGCCGTAGGCGCCGGTGCGGCCCAGGGCCAGGAGGTCCCCCGGCGCCAGCACGGGCAACCGCACATCACCGAGCCGGTCCAGGCTGGTGCAGAGGGGGCCCGCGAGTGTGTAGGGAAGGTCGCCAGCCCCCTTGCCCACAGCCTTCACCGGGAAGGCCTGGCCCGTCAGCAGCGGGCGGATGAGGTGGTTGATGCCGCCCTCCAGGATGGCGAAACGGACGCCCCGGCTCGCCTTGATCCGCACCACCCGCACCAGGTACACGCCGCAGGGGCCGGCCAGGAAGCGGCCCGGCTCCAGGACCAGCTCCCCTTTGAACCAGGGGTGGACCGCCAGAATATTGGACAGTCCCTGTCCAAATCTTGCGAGATCCAGCGGCGCCTCCTCCGGCGCGTAGGCGATGCCCAGGCCGCCCCCCAGGTCGATTTGCTCCAGAACCAGGCCGTGGGCCCCGTGCAGGCGCTTCGCCAGGTCCAGCACGGCCCCGTGGATGGCCAGCAGCTTGGCCGCGTCCCGCTGGTTGCTGGCGGCGAAGACGTGGAGGCCCCGGATGCGGACGTGGCGCAGGCCGGCCGCCCGGGCCAGCAGGGCCGGCACGTCCTCCTCGTCCACCCCGAAGGCCGAGGGCCCGGTGCCGCCGATGATGCGGTTGCCCTCGTCGAGGTCGAAGGCCGGGTGCACCCGCAGGTTCACGGCCACCTCGCCCGTGGCCAGGGCATCCAGCCGGGCCAGGTCCTCCCAGCCCTCCGCCTGCACGCGGACGCCCATGGCCAGGGCCTGGGCCAGCTCCGCCTCCCGCTTGCCCGGCCCCGCGAAGAAGGTCCGCCCGGGCGGCAGGCCCAGGGCCTCCACCCGCCCCAGCTCCCCGCTGGAGGCGCAGTCGAAGCTGGCCCCCAGCCCCGCGAAGCCGCGCAGCAGCGCCGGATGCGGGTTGGCCTTCACCGCGTAGGCCAGCCGCACCCGCGGGGGCAGCACCCCCCGCAGGGCCGTGAACTGCCCCGCCGCGGCCACAGCCGAGTAGGCGAAGCAGGGCGTGCCGTGAGCCTCCGCCAGAGACCGGCAGGTGGCGTCGTCGAAGGCGAAGAGGTCACGCATGGGAAAACCTTTCAGTGCTTCCAGTACGGCGCCAGCCGCCGGACCCCCTCCTCAAGCTGGTCGGGGGTGGCGGCGAAGCTGAGGCGGGCGTGGGCGCGGCCGCCCTCGCCGAAGGCCAGGCCGGGGATGAGCACGACCTTGGCCTCGTCGCGCAGCCTCAGGGCGAAGGCCACCGGATCGGCCACGGCGGCGGGCGGCAGGGGCATGAAGTGGTAGAAGGTGCCGTCGGGGGGCTGCACCTCGTGGCCGAGGTGCGCCTTCAGGGCCGCGGCCAGGGCCTGCCAGCGCTCGCCCACGGCCGTCCGGGCCCCGGCCAGCACCGTCTCCGACTGCTCGATCAGGGCCAGGGCCGCCCACTGGGCGGGCGTGGCGGTGCCGGTGACCGCGTAGCCGTGCACCGTGCGGGCGGGCACCAGCCAGGCGGGGTCGCCCACGGCCCAGCCCACGCGCAGGCCCGGCGCGCCCCAGCCCTTGCTCACGGAGCTGGTGACCACGCCGCGGTCCGTGACATCCCGCAGGCTGGGGCAGCGGGTGCCGAAGTGCAGGTCGCGGTACACCTCGTCGGAGATGAGCAGCACGTCCCGGGCGATGCAGGCATCGGCCACGGCCTTGAGGGAGGCCAGGTCGCCGCCGCCACCGGTGGGGTTGGAGGGCAGGTTCAGCACCACGGCGGAGACGTCCTCCGTGGCCGCCAGCACCTTCAGCAGGGCCGTGGCATCCAGCCGGAAGCGGTCGGCCGACAGCGGGTAGGGCACCGGCTCGGCCTCGGCCATGCGGGCCAGGGCCGGGTAGGCCACGAAGCCGGGATCGGGCACCAGCACCTTCGAGCCGGGCCGCACCCAGGCCTGGAAGAGGGCGAAGAGGGCGCCCTGGGAGCCGGTGGTGATGAGCACCTCCTCCATGGCGGCGCCATGGAAGGCGGCCACGGCCTTCCGCAGCTCCGGCAGGCCCGCGTGGGGCACGTAGGGGCAGGGTCCCGGCTCGCGGAGGAGGGCCTTCCGCGCGGGCTCGGGCAGGGCCCAGGTGGGCTCGCCCAGGCCGAGGGCGATGGCGTCCGGCGGCGTGCCGTCGGTGATGGCCCGGATGGGCGAGGGCTTGAGCTGCGAGAGGCGGGAGGCGGGCTTCACGGAATTCCCCAAAAGCAACAGATCACCACCAAGACCCCAAGGCACCAAGAACTGAAAGGGCTTTTTGTCGTTCCTGACGCCCTGGCGCCTGGGTGGTTTTCATTGTGTCGGACGAGCCCTACCGCAGGGCCTCTTCCAGCGCCGTGGCGGCGTCGGTGCGCTCGTCGCGGTACTTCACGATGCAGGGGGCCGACACCTGGAGGCCCCGGGCCTTCGCGAAGTCGCCGGAGGCGGGCCGGGAACCGGGCACCACCACGGCGCCTTCGGGCACCTCCTGGCGCAGCTCCCGGCCGTGGACCAGGTCGTGGATCACCGTGCTGCCCGTGAGGATCACGCCGGAGGCCAGCACGGCGCGCTTCCGCACGACGATGCCCTCGAAGAGGCCCACGAGGCCCCCCACGAAGGCGTCGTCCTCCACCACCACGGGCCGGGCCCCCGCGGGCTCCAGCACGCCGCCGATCTGGGCCGCGGCGCTGAGGTGCACCCGCTTGCCGATCTGGGCGCAGCTCCCCACCAGGGCGTGGCTGTCCACCATGGTGCCCTCGTCCACGAAGGCCCCCACGTTGATGTAGGCAGGCGGCATGACCACCACGCCCTTCGCCAGGTGGGCGCCCCGGCGGGCGGCGGAACCGCCGGGCACGAGGCGCACGGCGTCCTGGAGGACGAAGTGGCGGGGCGGGTAGGCGGCCTTGTCGAACATGGGGAAGCCGGGGCCCTCCAGCTCCACCACCTGGGTGCGGCGGAAGCCCGCGAGGATGGCCTGCTTCACCCAGAGGTTGGCGGTCCAGGTGCCATCCGCATCGCGCTCGGCGGCGCGGACGGCGCCGGTCTCCAGGGCCGCCAGGAGGAGCTGGTGCATGGCCGGGGCCTGGGGATCGGCGGCCAGGGCCTCGGCGGGACGGTCGTAGAAGGCACGGAGGATCTCGGGGTTGCCGGTCATCACATCGCTCCCGGGATGGTGCCTTCGGCGCCCAGGCAGAGGGCCTCCGCCAGGCGCTTGCGGGTGGCGGCGTCCGCCGGCACCAGGGGCAGGCGGACCAAGTCCTCCCCCAGGCCCAGCAGCTTGAGGCCGGCCTTCAGGGGGATGGGGTTGCTCTCCAGGAAGAGGGCGTCCATGAGGGGCAGCAGCTGCTGGTGGAGGCGCCGGGCCTCCTCCAGGTTCCCCTCGCGGGCGGAGGCCACCATGGCCGCCGTCTCGCCCGGCAGGAGGTTGGCCAGGACGGAGATCAGGCCATCGGCCCCCACGGCGATGGA
>JAJYBX010000212.1 GCA_021778785.1 Acidobacteriota bacterium | reverse complement strand
CGGGACATCGTTCAAGGGACCTGACGCCGCGGGGCGCCCACCTGGCTTTCTCCCTCCGGGCGAGGGCCGGCGGGCGTCGCGATGCCGCGTCACGCTCGTCGCGCGTAGTACCCGCTACGCGTCTCCTCGCGATCCTCGCCTCGCTCGCCCGGCGACCCTCGCGCGGCCCCGTGGGGGTTTTGTTAGGCCCTCTTAGTCCGTTTCGCGGGAAAGGCTTGACGGATCCGGCCCGATTCCCGAGCCTGGAGCCCGAATACACCCACCCTGGAGGCCCCCGTGGAGAAGCTCCCCCTCGCTCCGGCCCTGCTCCGCCTGATCTCGGAAGGCCGCTTCTTCAAGGCCGTCTTCGCCTGGCTGCTGCGCCTGGGGGCCCTGGGCGCCGTCCTGGCGGGCGTCTGGCTCTCCATCGGCCTCTGGAAGGACGGCGGATCCAGCACCCAGGCCGTCTTCGCCCAGCTGGTGTTCCAGATCGCCCTGGCGGCGGCCTTCTACCTGGCCGCCCATCTGGCCTGGCTGCGGGCCCAGGACGTGGCGGCCATGCCGCAGGTGGGCGGCGACGTCATCCTGCCCCTGGCCCGGCTCATCATGCGCCTGGGCGGGGAGATCTATGCCAGCCTCCTGGCCGTGCTGAGCACCGGCGGCGCCCTCCTGATCTGGATCAGCGCCGGGGATGCCCAGCCGGGATTGGCGGGGCTCGGGCCCCTGCTTCCCGTGGCCGGCGGCGATCCCTTCCCCGCCGGGCTCAGCCTCCTGGCCGCGGGCCTCGCCTGCGCGGCCCTCGGCCTCCTGGGCGCCTACACGGCGTCCGAGATCCTGGCCCTCCTCTGTTCCATCGAGCGCAACACCCGCAGCGGCGGGCAGGCCTGAGGGACGTTCAGCGGTACCGCGCGGCCATGTCCTTCAGGGTGGCGGCGAGGTGGCTGCGCAGCGCCTTCGGCTCGAGCACCTCGGCCTCGGCGCCGAACTGGAGGATGATCCGCGTGGGTCCGTTCAGCTCCGTGGCCAGGAAGCTCAGGATCACGCCGCCCTTGTCCTTCAGCACCTCCACCGCAGGCAGGGCCGGCGGCGCGTCCTGGAGGGCCCGGGGCCAGTGGGTGCCGCCCACCTGCACCCGGATGCGGAAGGGGGCCCCGGGGCTGAACCAGCCGCCGATCTGGTAGTCCCGGGCCTGCTCCAGGGGCCCCTTGTCGGTGACCAGGCCCCGCTTCGGCAGGGCCTTCGCCCCCAGGATGCGGGCCAGGCGGAAGTGCCGGGGTTCCTGCTTGGCGGGATCCCAGGCCAGGAGGAAGGCGCCGCCCGAGAAGACATCGTGGGTGAGGGTGAAGGGCACCACGGTGCGCGTGGTGGTGCGGCCCGAGGCCGCCTGGTAGCCCAGCTCCAGTTCCCGGGGGCCCTCCGGATGGCCGAGGGCCAGCAGCACCTGGGTGAGCATCCGCGTATCCAGGGCCTGCTGGTCGTCGGCGCCGCCGCGCACGCAGACGTGGGTCTGCAGCGCCCGGAAGAGATCCCGGTCCCGGTTGCTGAGGTGGCTGTCGGCCAGGGCCCGCAGGCTCTCCAGCTGGTCGAACCACAGCTCGGTGGCGGTGCCCTCCAGGGTCATGAGGGCCACCTCCAGCGCCATGCGGGCGTGGGGCGTGATCTTGCTGTCCCAGTCCGGGGCCTTCTCCAGGGTGAAGTGGATGAGGGCCGGGCGGCCGCTGCGGGCCTTGCCGAAACGCGCGCCCTGGTCCTCCAGGATGGCGATGGCGCGATCCACGGTGCGCAGGGCGGTGCCGCCCAGGACCCGGGCGAGGCCCTCCTTCGTGATGCCCCGCTCGCCGGCGTCGCGCACGGCCTCCAGCACGGCCTGGAGCCGCTCGGGCTTCACCAGGCCGCCGCCGTCGGGTCGGGGGGATTCGAGCGCCTTGCGGGATGACCTGCGGATCATGGCGACCTCCCGGCCCCATCATTCGCCAGGCACTGTCCAATGGGAAGGGGGAATCGGCCTCAGTCCCAGAAACCCCGGAAGGGGGCCGGATCCCAGGCGGGTGGGGGTGCCTCCTGCCGGCCCAGGAAGCGCCGCCATCCGGTGGGCGGGGTGGGCTCTGCGGTCGCCAGCATCGCGTGGCTGCCCCCGAACAGGGCGCTCCACAGGGCGGCGCGGGCCTCGGCAGCATCCAGGCGATCCAGGGGAAGGCGCACCGTCGTCTCGTGGTCCCAGCCCAGGGGCCGGTTGAGGCGGGCCAGCCGGAGGAGGATCTCCCCCTGATCGAGGCCGGCATGGAACGGCGTGGCTTCCCGGACCACCTGCTCGCGGCCGTGGTAGGGGCCCCGGCCCGCCTCGGCGTTGAAGAGGGTGCCGCCGAGCGCCTCCGGCGGCACGCGGGCCCCGGCGGGATCCCAGGCCAGGCCCGAGGCGGCGGTGGCGAGTTCGGCGATCCAATCCCAGGGGGTGCCCGTGGCCGAGTACAGGACAGGGGAGGGCTCGCCCTCGGCCAGCAGGCCGAAGGCCACGCCCTCGACCCGGTTCCGCAGCTGGGCGTAGGTGAGCGTGCCCCAGTCCGGGGTTGTGAGGGCCGGCCGCTCCTGGAGGCGGGCGGCGCGTTGGATGAGGAGATCGCGGAGGGTGCGGGCCATGGCCGGCCAGTATCGCAAGGCGAGGGCCCGGGACCAAGGCGGCAGGCCCTCATGTGACATGGACGTGAAAAATCGCCTCCCGGGATCAACCCTCGGGGCCGGACCCCGGTCCCAGGAAGCATCCAGTCGTCCGTCCCCTTCCGGAGCCCAGCTCCGATCCCCCCATGGAGGCCCGCATGCGTCTCACTCCCCGTTCCCTGACCCTCCTGGCCCTGCCGGCGGGCCTCACCACCCTGGCCCTGCTCACCGCCTGCGGTGGCAGCGGCTCCTCCAGCGCGTCTTCCGGAACGTCCACCACGCCCACGGGCACGGCTTCGATCATCCTCACGGATGCCCCGTCGGACCAGTGGTCGGCGGTGGATGTGGTGGTCACGAAGATCACCCTGGTGAACAAGGCCGATCACACCAAGGAGGTGGTGGCCTTCCAGGGCAGCACCGCCAAGATCAACCTGGTGGACCTGGACAGCGTGGGCGAGCTGCTGGCCACAGCCCAGATCCCGGATGGCACGTACGACGGGATGCGCGTCAGCATCGACCCCACCAGCGTCACCCTGGTCCAGAGCGACGGGACCGTCATCCCCTCCAGCCAGGTGAAGGTGGTGGGCGGCACCAACGTGTGGGTGCCCCTCAGCTCCGACCTGGTGGTGACCCAGGGCAGCAGCAATGTCCTGCAACTGGACTTCGACCTGTCGCACCCGCTGTTCCTGGTGCAGCTGCCCGACGGCAGCTGGGTGATGAACCTCCAGATCCGCCACAAGCCCAACGCCAACGGCATGATGGGCATGGCCCAGATGATGTTCCGGGCCCGCAAGGGCACCGTGGCCTCCGTGGGGACCTCCAGCTTCGTGCTGCACACGGACAGCGGCAACGACCTCACCGTGAACGTGGACGGCGGGGCGAAGTTCATCGACGTGGACGCCCACGCGGCCGGCTCCTTCGCGGGCCTGGCCGCCGGGAAGAACGCCCTGGTCACCCTCCGGATGCAGCCCGACGGCAGCCTCTGGGCCGTGCGGGTGTGGTACTCCACCACGACCCTGCCCCAGTGGACGCCCGAGGGCCACGTCTATGGCGTGGACCGCACCAACAACTGGATCGCCGTGAGCACCGACACCGGCGCCCCCCGCCGCATCTACGTGGACAGCGACACGGCCTTCACCTTCCGCACCGCCCTGAGCCTGGGCACGGGCCCCGCGGCCCTGGCCGACATCTGGGGTGGCTTCAAGGTCCAGGTGGAGGTGAAGGATCCCCTCCAGGCCCAGCTCCACGCCGCGTCCGTGAACGTGCAGCGGGCCGTGGACGGCGGCCGCATCACCGCCGCCGACACCAGCTCCTTCACCTACACCAACCCCTTCTTCGGGTTGAGCCGCACCTACGCCTACGCCAACACCTTCAACTGGTGGTACCTGGGACTGCCGGGGACGACCTACGCGGACACCGGCGCCTTCGCCGCGGCCGTCACCGGCGCCGGGGACGTGCGGGTGCAGGGCGTGAGCGATCTCACCTGGAACACGACGAATTCCGCCTGGGATGCCGCCAACGCCATCTTCCTGCCCGTGCCGCTGCCTCTGGGCGCCATCAGCACCTCGTACAACGGCGGCCAGCTGGGCTTCACCTTCACGAACACCTCCCTCACCCCGCAGGTGCTCACCGTGGGACTGAATACCACCACCGGCCTGCAGCCTGCGGTGGTCGAGGTGCACAACCAGGCCGGCGTCATCACCGTCACGCCCCTCGACGCGAGTACCTGGAGCGCCAAGCTGGTGGCCCCCACCCCCGCCAAGGTCGCCGTGGTGCCCAAGCCCGATGGCACCTTCGCCGCCTACGCCGTGGCGATCTTCACCGGATTCTGACCAGCGGATTCCTTCCGCGGCCTGCGAGCGGCGCCCCCGGGTGCCGCTCGTTCATGTTGGAACATCTTTTTTCGGGAACCCGCCCCGGTCCCCGCGCACTGAAGGAGGCAACCCGCCCTGCAGGGAT
>JAJYBX010000211.1 GCA_021778785.1 Acidobacteriota bacterium | reverse complement strand
GGGGCGCCTCTGGAACGAGCTGTGGTGGTGCGAGCAAGGTGCCCTGCGCCAGGCGACCCACAAGCGCGTGCTGCCCAGCTACGACGTCTTCGACGAGGCCCGGTACTTCGAATCCGATCCCGCCCCCCAGCCCCTGGTCGCCTTCCGGGGCGAGCGCATCGGCCTGTCCATCTGCGAGGATCTCTGGGCCGATGCGGAGCTGGGCAATGCCCCCGTGCGGTACGGACTGGATCCCATCGCGGACCTGGCCGCCGCGGGGGCCACCCTGATTCTCAACGCCAGCGCCAGCCCCAGCGCCCTCGGGAGCTACCTGCCCCCGGGTCGCACGGCCCCCTGGGCCATCCCCTCGAAGGATGACCAGCGCCGCCGCCTGATCCCGGGCCTGGCCCGGAAGCACCGCATCCCCGTGGCCTATGCCAGCCGTGCCGGGGCCGAGAGCTGGCTGCTCTTCGATGGCGGTTCGGGGCTGGCTCTGCCCGACGGGCGCTGGCAGGGCAGCGCGCCCTTCCAGGAGGGCATGATCCTGGTGGATACGGCCTCCGGGGGCGGTGCCTGGAACAGCTGTGAGGACGGCGCCTGGCTCCGCCGGGCTCTGGTGACCGGCCTGCGCGACAACCTGGCCAAGCAGGGCCTGGAGGGCCTGGTGCTGGGCCTCTCCGGCGGCATCGACAGCGCCGTCTGCGCCGCCCTCGCGGTGGAGGCCCTGGGCCCCGATCGGGTGCTGGGCGTGGCCATGCCCACGCGGTTCAGCAGCGGCGCGAGCTCAGCCCTGGCCGAGGCCCAGGCGCGGGAGCTCGGGATGCGTTTCCTGAGCCTCGACGCGGACGCCCCCTTCGCCGGTTTCGCCGAGGCCCTGGAGAAGGCGCTGCCCGGGCGCACTTTCGGGCTCACGGACGAGAACCTCCAGAGCCGCTCGCGGGGGACCCTCATCATGGCCCTCACCACCGAACCGGAGGTGCAGCGCCGGCTCGGCACGGACCGCATCGCCGTCCTCACCACCGGCAACAAGAGCGAGGCCGCCACGGGCTACTTCACCCTCTACGGCGACGGCATCGGGGCCTTCGCCCCCCTGGGCGACTGCCTGAAGGCGAGGGTCTACGCCGTGGCGCGGGAGCTGGGCGCCGCCGTGCCCCGGGCCGTCCTGGACCGACCGCCCACGGCAGAACTCCGGCCGGGACAGACGGACGAGGCCAGCCTGCTGCCCTACGTCCAGCTGGACGCGATCCTCGGCGCGGCGGTGGAGGCCCAGCGCCCCGAGGAAGGCCTCGCCGACGACCTGGCGCTGGTGCTGGAGGGCCCGGACCTGGAGCAGGCCCGGGCCGCCCTGCCGCGGATCCTCGGCCTGCTGCGCCGCACGGAGTTCAAGCGCCGCCAGCTCCCCTTCGCCTTCAAGGTGAGCCCCAAGGCCTTCGGCGCCGGCCGGCGCATCCCGCTGACCGCCGTTTGAAAAGCCGCGCCCCCGCGCTATCCTGGCCCCCCAGCCGGTGTGGCGAAATGGCAGACGCGACGGACTCAAAATCCGTTTCCCCCTAAAGGAGTGTCGGTTCGAGTCCGACCACCGGCACCAATCGGCGGCCCCCGCAGGGGGCCTTCCGCTGGGTGGGCGGATTCGAAGTCGCGGATGGCGGCCCGGTAGGCGCCCTCGGACAGGGCGAGATCTCACTTGATCCAGGGGTCCATAAACTTTACATTGGACTGGCCGCCTTCTGGGAAGGCGACCTTGAGGTTGGGTCTGGATTCAGTGGGAGCCAGCTGGGATGATCGTCGATTGTTGTCATCTGAAGGGATCCTGGGCATGGATGCAGTCTGGAACACGCGGTACCACACAGGCATCCAGCTCATCGACGAGCAGCACAAGGAACTCTTCTCGACCGTGAACCAGTTGCGGCGCTCGGTGCAGGCGGGCGGCGATCGGGAGGCCATCGGCCTTCTTCTCGAGGGGCTCCTGGAGGCCTCGGCCCGCCACTTCACCACCGAGGAAGCCTACATGGCCGAGCACGGCTACCCGGACCTGGCCCAGCACGTGGCGGAGCACGTCGCGATGCTCACCAGTCTCAAGGAGTTGCACACCAAGTTCCTGGAGAGCCACCACACCCTGGCCCTGATGGTCCCGACCTTCATGGAGGGGTGGTTCAAGCACCACATCAGCGACGGGGACTTCGGGTTCGTCACCTTCCTGAAGGCCCGCGGGGTGGTCTGACTCCGGGTAGGCCCAGGGGGGTGACCCCGGCGTCACAACCCTGGCGGCAAAAAGGAGCTTGAGGACCGGCCCGCCTTTGGGAATCCTTGAGTATTCCCAAGAACCGGTCTCAATTGCGGAGAGCCCCTCCGCCCGGTCGATCCGCCATCCCCCATGGCCTAGGAGCATGCATGAACCGACGCTGGACAACCCTTCTCCTGACGGGCCTGGCCTGTGCCACTGTGGCGCAGGCACAGACCTCCTCCACCGCCGGCGCGGTGCGGGGTGTCATCAAGAGCAAGGCGGGCGAAGCCCAGGCCGGAGCATCCATCGTGCTCCGGAACCTGGACACGGGCCTCACCCGCACCGCCACCACGAACGCCGCGGGCGAGTACCAGATCGGCCTCCTGCCCGTGGGCAACTACGAGCTGACCATCACCGCCCAGGGCATGCGGGCGGTGAAGGATGCCAACGTCCGCGTGACCCTCGGCCAGAGCAGCATCGCCAACTTCAACCTCGACAAGGCCGAGGCCGCCGCCACGGTGGAGATCGTGGCTTCGTCGCAGACCCTGGACACCACCCAGGTGAACACCGTCACCGCCGTGGACGAGAAGCTGGTGGAGGCCATTCCCCTCAGCACCCGCAACTTCACCGACCTGGTGAGCCTGACCCCCGGCGCCGCCCCGACGGACCAGGGCACGGTCTCCATGGAAGGCGCCCGCGGCATCCAGAACAACCTGACCATCGACGGCGCCAGCTACAACTCCAACTTCTTCGGCGAGCAGCGCGGGTCCACGCGCATCCCCTTCACCTTCGGCGCCGACACCATCAAGGAATTCCAGATCATCACCAACGCCTACGATGCCCAGTACGGCAACGCGGCCGGCGCGGTGATCAACGCGGTCACCAAGAGCGGCACGAACGAGTTCAGCGGCTCGGCCCTCTACCAGGTCCGCCCGGAGTCCATGGTCGCCAAGATCCGGCCGGTTCCCTACGATCCGAGGAACACCACCAACACGGACAAGGCCCGCACCCAGCACTTCACCCAGTCGCAGTTCAACGTGAACGTGGGCGGCCCCCTCATCAAGGACAAGCTCTTCTACTTCGTGGGCGTCGAGACCTACAAGTACAAGGCCGACTTCACCCCCGACTTCGCCATCTCCAGCACCGGCGGCAACAGCCTGGCGAACTTCAACACCTTCATCGGCACCCTGGGGAACCTGGTGATGGGCAATGACGGTCGGACCCTGGCCCAGGAAGGCGGGCGCACCTACACCAACGACCGCACCAACACGGTCTATTTCGGCCGCCTGGACTGGACCATCAACGACAGCCACCGCCTCACCCTGCGCGTGAACGCCCAGGACTGGAAGTCCGAGAACGGCACGACCGACCTGACCAGCATCTACGCCCCGACCACGGGCCAGACCCAGCAGGGCCTGGAGAAGGACAGCGGCCTGTCCTGGGTGCTGGAACTCAACAGCATCCTGGGTCCGAACCTGGTCAACGAGGCCCGCATCCAGCGCGCCATCGAGCGGCGCCCCCGCTTTGCCAACTCGACGGCCTCCCCCGAGTTCCAGGTGAACAGCGGCTTCTCGGCCGGCGAGCTCTGGTACCTGCCCAACGGACTGGACGAGTACAGCTGGCAGGGCATCGACAACCTCACCTGGAACCAGGGCGACTGGACGGTGAAGGGCGGCGTGGACCTCCAGTTCTTCGACTTCAAGAACACCTTCTTCCCCTACCAGAACGGATCCTTCCGCTTCGGGGACTACGGGGTGGCGAACCGCTGGGCCACGGGCACCCTGGCCGCCGGCGACAACCTGACCTACCTGGGCTCGTACAGCCCCTACGGCGGCTCCATCTCCTACAAGTCCCAGCTCCTGGCCGGCTACGTGCAGGCCCAGTACCAGGGCCTGCTGGACCACCGCCTCATGCTGAGCCTCGGCCTGCGCACCACCCACGAGGGCCAGCCCGACAACCCGCGCGCCAACACCCAGTTCAACGGACTGGATCAGGCCAACAGCAGCACCTCCACGGATCCGCGCTTCGGTTTCACCTACGACGTGACCGGGAAGGGCAAGACCATCCTCCGGGGCGGCTACGGCTGGTTCTCCAGCCCCAATCCCAGCCTCACCGTATCCAACACGATGAACAGCAACGGGAACACCACCTCGACCTACAGCATCCGCAACAGCGCGGCCATGCTGGCCACCTTCAATTCCGGCCTCCTGTCCTACGGCAGCCGGGTGTCGGGTAACAACCTTTCGCGCCTGGATCCCGCCCTGCTCTCCACCCTGGGCACCGCCGGCCGCACCGGTCAGGTCTGGGATCCCGACAACAAGCTGCCCGTGGCGAAGCGCAGCTCCCTCAGCCTGGAGCATGCCTACGACAACGGCCTTACGGTCGGCATCCAGGGCGTCTAT
>JAJYBX010000210.1 GCA_021778785.1 Acidobacteriota bacterium | reverse complement strand
TCCCGCATCGCCCTGCGGGCCCTTCCTTCCGGTGCATCCCACCTGGCTTTCTCGCGGCCACGTCGGGGTTTTGTTAGGCACTCTAAGGGGCGGCCGGAGCCGCCCCTCGTCTCCCCTCTGAAGGGGCCTACTTCCCGGCCACCTTGCCTTCCTGGAGGTCCCGGAGGGCGAGCTGACCCTGGCGGGCGAAGTCGATGGCCTCGCCCAGGATGCGGGCCGCCTCCTGGGGGGCGTGGAAGCCCATGGAGTTCTCGGCGTTGATGTAGTCCACCCGCCATTGGGCCTTGCGCTGGAGTTCCAGCACGGGCTGCAGCTTCGCCTCGTCCAGGCCGCCCTGCTTGGCCTTCTGGATGTCGTTGATGAGGGCCACCACGGCATCCTCCCCGCGGTCCAGCAGGGCCTTGGTCCGGTCCTGGATGGCCTCGACGCGGGCCTTCAGCTCGGCCTCGGGGAAGCGGTGGCAGGTCTGGCAGGAGCGGCTGACGTCGAGGAGGGGGCTGCGCACCTGGTGGTTGCTGATCTTGATGGCGCCCTCGCGCTCGTAGGGCATGTGGCAGTCCGCGCAGGAGACGCCGGAGCGGGCGTGGATGCCCTGGCTCCACATCTCGAACTCCGGATGCTGGGCCTTCAGCACCTCGGCGCCGGTGCGGGGGTGCTTCCAGTCGAAGAACCGGTGGCCGTCGGGGAACTTGGTGCTGTCGTAGGTCGCCTCCTCCTGCTCCACCTTCAGGCCGTTGTTCCAGGGGAAGAAGAGGGTGGTCTTGGGACCGCAGTAGTACTCCACGTGGCACTGGCCGCAGACCATGGAGCGCATCTCCTGGCGGGAGGCCAGGGCGTTCGGGTCGTAGGCGGCCTTGCGGTCGCCCTTGCGCCAGGTCTCGATGGAGGGCAGGTGCGGCACGGGCTCGGCGCTCTGGGCCAGGGCCGCGATCCCGCGGATGAAGCCGGGCTTGGTGACGCGCAGCTGCATGGTCTTGGGGTCGTGGCAGTCGATGCAGGCCATGGGGTGCTTGGCCAGCTTGGCGGCCTCGGCGTAGGGCAGCTTGCAGACGGCCTCGAAGCCCTTCATGAGCTGCGCCTGGGCATCGGCACTGGTGAAGGGTTCGTCCAGGGTGCCGGGGGCCCCCAGCTTCAACCCCTCCTGGCGGTAGAGCACCGTGTTGGAGGTGTGGCAGTGGAGGCAGGAGCCGGGCTGGGGCCGCTCGGTCACGCGCTTGCTCATGTTCTGGTCGTTGAGCATGTAGGCGTGGCCGCGGCGCTTGTTGTAGTCGATGGCGAAGGCGTAGCCGTCGAAGATCACCGGCAGGCGCGGATCCTCCTTCAGCTTGCTCTCGGGGAAGGCCTCGCTGCCGGCGCCGCCGTACTTGGTGCTGTACTTCTCGGCGGTCTTCAGGTAGCCGTCGTACTGGCGGGGGAAGTCCTTGCCCCAGACGGCCGGATCGACGGTCTTCTCGTCGAGCTCCACCACCCGGAAGCTGGTCTGGCGGGCCTCGGCCTTGCGGGCGGTGATGTTGGCGTAGAGCGCCATCACGAGGATGGTGGCCACGGCCGCGCCCGCGGCGACCAGGCCCAGCCGCACGGGCGGGCGGGAGAAGAAGGGGGTGGGGTTGTCGGTCATCGGGGACCTCCTCCGGCGTGGGATCGGAATGTCAGGGGAATCGGGAATCAGCGGGTGGGCCCGTGGCCCACGTCCTGGTGGCACTGGACGCACCCGTACAGGTCTGCCTTCCGCCCGGGATCCGTGGGCATGCCCAGGGTCCCGTGGGCGGTGATCTCGTCCACCAGCTCGCCGTGGCAGCGGATGCAGTTGGCCTCCAGGACCGCCGCGTTGCCCGGCTTGATGCGGATGGGCTCCTGGAAATCCTGGGCCGTGAAGGCCTTCGAGTGGTGGTAGCCGTTGCTGGCCTTCACGAAGAGCTTGTGGACGAGGTTGTCGTGGGGCAGGTGGCAGTCGTTGCACACGGCCACGGCGTGGTGGGGGCCCTTCTGCCAGCCGTCGTACTCCTCGCGCATGACGTGGCAGTTCACGCAGGCCTTGGGATCGTTGGACAGGTAGGCCGTGCCGTGGGCCGAGACGAAGGTGTAGCTCCCCGTGCCCACGAAAACACCCACCAGCACGCTGGCCAGCACACTCAACAGGACGATGGGGCGTGTTCCGCTCATGGGGCATCCGGGCGACAGCCGAGGTTCCAGCCTCGTGCCAGCTCAGGATGGCCGGCTATTAGGACCAGTCAATCCTAAATTGATGTTTGTCACAGCCCGGGAAGCCCGGATCCACCCCGAATGCAGCGGGGGCCGGCATCGCCGGCCCCCGACATTTGTCACGGCATCCACCTATTCCAGGGTGATGCCCCCATTCACGGTGCTCACCTCGATGGCCTGGTCCGAACCGGGAAAGACCGCGCTGACCCGGTGCTTCTTGATCTCCACCTGCTCCGCGCCCTTGGCGTTGAAGGAGATGTCCCCGTTCATGGTGGAGGCCCTCAGACGGCCCTTGAGGCCCGCGAGCTGGAGGTGGATGGCCCCGTTCACCGTCTCGGCCTTGATGCCCCCGCCCTTCCCATCCAGGCCCGAGCCCTTGATGGCGCCGTTCACCGTCCCCAGCTCCAGGGCCCCGGACACGCGTTCCAGCGTGACGGTCCCGTTCACCGTCTTCGCCTTGAGGGCCGCCTCCAGACCCGAGGCATGGACGGCCCCGTTCACGGTGGTGAGGGAGGCCTCCCCCCGGGTGCCCGTGAGGCTGATCTCCCCGTTGACGGTGTCCAGGGTGGGGCGGACCTCCCGCGGCACCTTCAGGGTCATCTGGCACTGGGGCCCGCGGTACGAACCCCAGCCGTCGTGCTTGGGATACTCGCCCCGGATCTCCAGGCCACCCGAAGACGGCTCCAGGACCACCTTCACCTGCTCGCCCTCGCTGCTGGGCTTGAACTCGCCCGTGAACTGCACCTCGGCGCGGTCCCAGGCCTCCACCCGGATGTGGCCGTTGACGTTGCGCACCCTCAGGGTGCTGCCGGCGGCCAGCGGGACCGTGCGGGTCTCCGTGGTCTTCTCCGCCTTGGCGGGCTGGATGACCACGGACTGGGCCGCCAGGGGCGCCAGGGCGAGGACGAGGGCCGCGAGCGGCCGGGTCAGGGACCGGTTGAGAGACATGGAATCCTCCTGGTTGTCAGAGAGCCTGAGGGGGCTACGGCTGTTTTCGTAGGAGGTTTATCCGGGCCCCCACCCCGGCTAGGGTGGAGGACCCCCCGGAGTCCCCGTGCCGATCCGCCCCACCCTGCTCGCCGCCCTGCTGCTGACCCCCGCCCTGGCCCAGCCCGCCGATCCCGCCCTGCTCCAAGGGCTTCGCTGGCGCTGCATCGGCCCCTTCCGGGGGGGACGCACGGTGGCGGCCGAAGGGGTTCCGGACCGCCCGGGCCTCTTCTACATGGCCCCCAACAACGGCGGCATCTGGCGCACCACGGACTACGGCCACACCTGGTCGCCGATCTTCGATGGCCAGCCCACCGGTTCCATCGGGGCCCTGGCGGTGGCGCCCTCGAATCCCGACGTGATCTACGCCGGCAGCGGCGAGGGGCTCCAGCGCCCCGACCTGAGCGTGGGCGACGGGATCTACAAGTCCACGGACGCGGGCCGCACCTGGACCCACCTGGGCCTGCGGGACGGCCAGCAGATCCCGGCGATCCTCGTGGATCCGAAGAATCCCGATCGTCTCTTCGTAGCCGTGCTGGGCCACCCCTACGGCCCGAACGCCGAGCGGGGGGTGTTCCGCAGCCTGGACGGCGGGCGCACCTTCCAGAGGGTCCTCTTCAAGGATGCGGACACGGGCGCCGTGGATCTGGCCTTCGATCCGGCCAATGCCAACACCGTGTACGCCGCCCTCTGGGCCGCCCGCCAGGCCCCCTGGGAGGACGGCCAGTTCCAGGGCCCCCACAGCGGCCTCTACAAATCCACGGACGGCGGCACCACCTGGCGCCCCATCGGCAAGGGGCTGCCCGGCGCCGCCCAGGGCCTGGGCCGCCTCGGCTTCGCGGTGGCCCCCAGCCGCCCCTCCCGCCTCTACGCCCAGGTGGAGGCCCGGGAGGGCCGCGGCACCTACCGCTCCGAGGACGGCGGCGAGACCTGGACCCGCGTGAACGCCGAACGCCGCGTCTCCGGCCGGGGCGACGACTTCGCGGAGATCCGCGTGGATCCCCGGAACCCGGACGTGGTGTACGCCGCCAACACCTCCACCTACCGCTCCACGGACGGCGGGCGCACCTGGACGGCCCTCAAGGGCGCGCCCGGCGGAGACGACTACCACCGCATCTGGATCAATCCGAAGGACCCGCAGCAGATCCTCCTGGGCGCCGATCAGGGGGCCACGCTCACCGTGAACGGCGGGAAGACCTGGAGCAGCTGGTACAACCAGCCTACGGCACAGTTCTACCATGTGGCCACGGACCGCCAGTTCCCCTACCGCGTCTACGGCGGCCAGCAGGAGAGCGGCTCCGTGGGCATCCGCAGCCGCGGCGACAGCGGCGCCATCACCTTCCGCGACTGGCACCCCGTGGGCGTGGAGGAGTACGGCTACGTGGCGCCGGATCCCCTGAACCCCGATCTGATCTACGGT
>JAJYBX010000209.1 GCA_021778785.1 Acidobacteriota bacterium | reverse complement strand
CTGATGACGCGGCAGAGTTCGTTCTCGAAATTGACGATCATCCCGGCGCGGACCTGGGTGGCGTTGATGAAGGGCATGGAAGCTCCCGGAGGGATGGGATGGCGGGGAGTGGACGCCGCATCGGGCTCGGCCCTGGCGGATGCTGCGTTTAAAAACCCCTCGCCGGGTCCCGGCTTTGAAGGCTCCCTTGGGAGCCTTCTTCGCCACCCGGCGGGGGTTTTGGTGGGCGTACCAGGATTCGAACCTGGGACTTCTACCGTGTGAAGGTAGCACTCTACCGCTGAGTTATACGCCCGCGGTCGTTCAGATTACCTCAAGCCCGTCCTGATTCCAAGGGCGAACTCCCGGGCTCAGGGAGCCAGCGCCTTCCGCAGCGCCTGGGCGAAGCGGGGTGCGTCCGCGGCCCGCAGCCCGCAGATCCCCACCCGCAGGCCCCAGGGCATGGGCACGCTGAAGACACCGTCGGCCTTCATGCGGTCGCAGGTGCCGAAGGGATCGGACACCGCCAGCGTCACGAAGAAGCCCCCCTGCCAGGGCGCGCCCGCCAGCCCCTCCGCACGGAGGGCGCCGTCCAGGGCCAGGGCGCGGGATTCGAGTACGTCGGACCAGTGGCGGTGTTCGGCGGCGAGATGGGCCTGGGCCTTGCCCTCCCGCATGAGATGCAGGAGCAGCGACTGGGGCGCCCGGGGACAGGTGGACCAGAGCCCGCGGCAGGCCATGGCCAGCGCGGCCTGCAGGTCCGCGTCCAGGGACCAGGGGAAGGCGAGGGCGCCGGACCGCGCGCCGTAGAGGGTGAAGGCCTTGGAGAGCGAGAGCGAGGCCCCCACCAGCACGGTCCCGGCGGCGCCCAGGGCCGCGTAGTCCGCCAGAGCCGCGGCCACCTCGGCGGGCTCGCGGGTGTAGTCCTGGTACGCGAGGTCCAGCAGCAGGGTCACGGGGCCGCGTCCCGCCAGCTCCGTCAGCAGCGCCGCCAGGCCCGCCCGGTCGGCGGCCGTGAGGCTGCGCCCCGTGGGGTTGTGGCAGGGATCGTTCAGCCACACCAGCAGGCGGCCCTGGGTGGCCAGCAGGGTCTCCGCCTCCCGCCGCCACGCCGCCAGATCCAGGGGCTGGCCGGCCTCGGGCCAGGGGGCCGTGGCCAGGCGCAGGCCCGCCTCCGAGGCCAGGGTGCCGTAGGGACCCCAGAAGGGCGCCGCGGTGAGCAGGGCCTGGCCGGGTTCCAGGAAGGTGCGCAGGGACACGGCCAGGGCCCCGCTGCCGCCGGGCGTGGCGCAGGCCGGGCCCGGCTCCCGGAGGAGGGGCCAATGCCGCTGCACCAGGGCCCGCAGGTAGGCCGGATCGCCGGCGATGGGCGCGTAGGGGGCCACCTCCAGGGCCGCGAGGCCCCGCCAGAGCGCCATGACCGATTCCAGGACCACCAGCTGGCCGCTGTCGTCCAGCAGGGCCCCCACGGTGGCGTCCACCACCGGCTTGCCCACCGCCGCGCGGGCCACGGCCTCGGCATGCAGGGCGAAGATGGGATCGTCGGCGGGCAGCCCGCGGCGGGAGGGGATGAGATGGTCGGACATGCCCCAGGTTAGCGTCCCGGGGCCGCCGCCAGGGTGGGCGGATGGGCGAGGGCGTGGCGCAGGAAGGCCCCGGCCTGGCCCGGGGCGCCGCCGCCCGCCTGGGCCCAGGAGAAGATCCGTGGGATGGCGAGGTCCGGCAGGGGGACGACCTCCAGCAGGCCGTGGCTCACCTCCCGCTGGATGCTCCAGCGGGACAGGAACCCGATGCCGAGCCCCAGCAGCACGCAGGACTTGATGGACTCCGTGTCCCCCACCACCAGATCCGAGCCGCGGGGGGCCCGGGCCACCCGGGCCTTCCGCAGGGCGCGCTCCACCACGGCACGGGTGCCAGAGCCCGGTTCGCGCCAGATGAGGGGCACGCCCCCCAGGTCCCCGGCGCTCCGCACAGCCGCCAGGGGCTTCGGGGCGCGGACCGCGCGAACCGGCACCAGCTCGTCCTTCAGGTAGGGATCCAGGGCCAGCCCGGGGGCCCGCGTGAGGCCCTCCACCAGGGCCAGGGACGTCCGGCCCTCGCGCACCCACTGGAGCACCTCCTCGGTGTTCCCCACTTCCAGCACCAGGGGGGCCGGCCGGTGGTCCACCAGGAAGCCGCGGAGCAGGGGCGGCAGGATGTAGGCCGCGGCGGTGGTGCTGGCGCCCAGGCGCAGCTCACCGCCCGTCCGGCCCTCGCCCAGCACCCGTTCGCCCGCCTCCTCCAGCAGGCCGCGGATCCGCTTGGCGAAGTCCAGGAGGAGGCGCCCGGCCTCCGTCAGCTCCACCCCCGAGGCGTGGCGGGTGAAGAGGGGCCGGCCCGCCTCCGCCTCCAGTTGGCGGATCTGGGCGGTCACGGCGGGCTGGGACAGGTTCAGGCTGCGGGCCGCGCCTGAGACCTGGCCCAGCTGGGCCACCACGCGGAAGGTCTCCAGCCGCCGGGGATCGAGCTCGGACACCATCCGGCCTCCATTTGTTTTTCTGATATTACATCCGGTAATACGATTCGTTTTTCAAATGGTTCATGCCGATGCTGGATCCCATGAGCGAAGCCGCCCTCCCTTCCCGCCCCGCCTCCAGCCTGGCCACGCCCCTCCTGATCCTCGGAGCGGTGCTGGCCCTGGCCCCCTTCACCTCCGCCGCCGTGGCGCTCCTGGGGGGCGCCGCCATCGCCCTCATCTTCGGGAACCCCTTCCAGGGCCAGACGCGGACCTGGACCCACCGCCTGCTGCCCCTGGCCGTGGTGGGCCTGGGGGCCGGCATGGATCTGCGCACCGTCGCCCGCGCCGGCCTCCACGGCATCGGCATCACGGCCATGAGCCTCACCGTGGTGATCCTCCTGGGCCTCTGGCTGGCCCGGGTCCTCAAGGTGGACCGCGATGCGGGCCTCCTCATCGCCGTGGGCACGGCCATCTGCGGCGGCAGCGCCATCGCCGCCGTGGCGCCCGTCATGCGGGCCCGGGCCCACCAGGTCTCCGTGGCCCTGGCCACGGTCTTCCTCCTGAACGCCGTCGCCCTCATCCTCTTCCCGCCCATCGGCCACTACTTCCACCTGGGGCAGTCGCCCTTCGGCCTCTGGGCCGCCCTCGCCATCCACGACACCAGCTCGGTGGTGGGCGCCGGCCTCGCCTACGGCAAGCAGGCCCTGGAAGTGGCCACCACCGTGAAGCTGGCCCGGGCCCTCTGGATCGTGCCCGTCACCATGGGCATCGGGATGATCCACGCCAAGCGCAACCAGGACGCCGCCGCGGACGCCCCGCCCGTGAAGAAGCCCTGGTTCATCGCCGGCTTCCTGGCCATGGCGGCCCTCGTGACCTGGGTGCCCGCGCTGCACGGCGCCGGCCACCTGGTGGCCCTCGCGGCCAACCGGGCCCTGGTGCTCACCCTCTTCCTCATCGGCGCCGGCCTCAGCCGCGAAGCCATCCGCACCGTGGGCATCCGCCCCTTCCTCCAGGGCCTCATCCTCTGGCTGATCGTGGCCTCCCTCGGGCTCACCCTCGTGAAGACCGGGATCCTCACCGTGGGCTAGACTGGGCGGCCGAGGCCCGCATGATCCGTCCCTTCCAAGGCATGGTCCCCCGCCTGGGGTCCCGCGTGTTCGTCCCCGACAGCGCGCTGATCCTGGGCGATGTCGAGATCGGCGATGACGCCAGCATCTGGTTCAACTGCGTCATCCGCGGCGACGTGAACTGGGTGCGCATCGGGGCCCGGACGAACATCCAGGATGCCTGCTGCCTCCACGTCACCAACGCGAAGCGGCCCCTGCTCATCGAGGCGCAGGTGAGCATCGCCCACAACGTGATGCTGCACGGCTGCACCATCCGGCGGAACGCCCTCATCGGCATGAGCACCACCATCATGGATGGCGCGGAGATCGGCGAGGGCTGCCTCGTGGCCGCCGGCAGCCTCGTGCGCGAGGGCTTCGTGGCCCCGCCCCATACGCTGGTGGCCGGCTGGCCGGCCACCGTGAAGCGTGAGCTCACGCCGGAGCAGCGGGAGCTCACGGAGAGCGTGTGGCAGCGGTACGTGCGCTACAAGGAGGCCTACTTCCGCGACGGCTGGCCCGTGGCCGAGGCCCCCGCCATCCCCGATCCGCAGCCGGGGTTCGCGGAGGGCCACCCCTATCCCTGAGCCCGGCCGCTACTGGGGAGGGGCGGGCGTCCCGCCGGGATCCTGGAGCACCTGCCAGCCCTCCTCCGTGGTCTGCACGTGCTCCTGGGTGCGGGTGATGACCTCGGCCTCCAGGGCCTTCTCCCCGCCGTTCCCCGGATAGGCGGCCCGCAGCTTCACGGAGAAGGTGGTCACGCCCCCCGCCGCCTCCTGCCCCGGGAACAGGCAGATGACCCCCGGGCCCGCTTCCGGCGCCGCCTGCAGGGCCGGCGCCTTCGGATCGTAGGGATTCCGGAGGGCGGCCAGCCCGGGGTCCGCCATCACCCCGCGGATGATGGCTTCCGCCTCCTGGGGCTGGCCCGGGGTCCTGGCCTGGGCATCCAGCACGAGGGCCTCGGCCTTCGTCTGGACCGTGCGGAAGTTGGCCCGCAGGGCCATCTCCCGCGCCCGGGCGCGCTGGGACAGGAGGGCGGGAATCGCGATGGCG
>JAJYBX010000208.1 GCA_021778785.1 Acidobacteriota bacterium | reverse complement strand
GCCCGCGAAGGCCGCGGCGCCCAGCATGGCCATCAGGCCCGGGGAGGCCGGCAGGAGCCAGGCGCCGAGGGCCGAGCCCAGGGCCGCGCCCATGGCGATGGTGCAGAGCCACATGCCGCCCACGCCGCCGGCCGCCAGGGTGAGGGCCGTGGCCAGGATCTTGAGGGCCATGAAGAGCAGGGCCTCGGCGGGGGCCGTGGGCCCGCGGAGGAGGGCCACCACCAGTTCCAGGCCCCCGCGCTGGGTGATGGGCAGGTCGTGGAAGAAGAAGTGGCCGGGGGCCGCCAGGAGGGCCAGCCCCAGGCCGCCGACGAGGCCCCGGGCCCAGAGGGGGAGGCCGGCCAGGGCGGCCTTCATCCCATCCCTGGCCGAGAGGAAGAGGCTGGCGCCGAGGCCGCAGGCGAGCCCCAGGGGAAGGGCGGCCAGCAGCTCGCGGAGGGTCACGGTGTAGGGGCCCTCGAAGGGCAGGAGGGGCCGGGCGCCGACGAGGGCCACGAAGACGGCGTAGCCCGCCGCGGCGGCGACCACCGCGGGGAAGAACTCTTCGGAGCGCAGCTCACCGTCATGCTCGGCGGCGAAGAGCGCGCCGGAGAGCGGCGCCCGGAAGACCACGGCGACCGCCGCGGCGGCTCCGGCGGTCACCGTGGGCAGGGGCTGGCCTTTGAGCCGCCGGAGACCGCGGAAGCGGCGGGCGAGGGCGCTCAGGCCCCGGTGGAACTGCACGCCGAGCGCGGCGCCCAGCCACTTGGCGGGCCCCTCCAGCCCGGTGCTCCCGCCCAGGCCGATGGTGAACGCGCAGCCCACCACCTTGGCCAGGGAACCCCAGAACGGGAAGGCCTCGAAGGGGCTGTGCTTGGCCAGATCCAGATCCTCGAAGAGGGAGACCTCCCCTGTGCGGGTCCAGGTGAGCCAGAGGGTGCAGAGGGTGAGGGCGAGGAAGGGCATGGCCAGCCGCAGATGGCTGCTCCCGAGGCCGTGCACCAGGCGGGCCACGCCCGCATCCAGCAGGCGGATCGTCAGGCTCATGATGAGTCCCACCGCCGCGCCCAGGGGCAGGATCGAGAGCAGGATCCGCCGGGTGTGGGCGAAGAGGCGGAGGTGGTTGCGGCGGGACGGGACAGGCATGGAGGCTCGCGACAAGAACGTCATCACAATTATTTGAGCACAAATGATTGGAGCTCCTATTAAAATGTGGACATGGACAAGTCGGCGAGCATCGAGCGCATCTTCCAGGACCTCCGCCGGGTGGTGCACGCCCTGGAGCTCTACTCCAAGGACGTGAACGCGAGGTTCGGCCTCACGGCGCCGCAGCTGTGGGCCCTCTGGGAGCTGGAGCGCGGCGGGCCCGCCTCCCTCGGCGCCCTGGCGCTGACCCTGCAGCTCCATCCCTCGACCCTGGTGGGGGTCGTGGACCGGCTGGAGGCCAAGGGGCTGGCCCTCCGGGATCCGGATCCCGCCGATGCCCGGCGCATCCGGATCCGCCTCACCCCCAAGGCGCGGGCCCTTCTGAAGCATGCGCCCCATCCCGCCCAGGGCCGGCTGGTCCATGGGCTCCAGGCCATGAGCGAGCGGCAGGTGACGGAACTCCGGCGGGCGGTGGCCACCCTCGTCCGGGTCATGGAGGCGGAGGACCTGGAGGCGCGCTTCTTCTTCTCGGAGGAATGACCGCCGGCCCCAGGGAGGCGGTGGGATAATGGAAGCCCGATCCCCGGAGGCTCCCATGGCGAAGACACCCAAGGTGGCGGTGCTGCTGGCCGGCTGCGGCCATCTGGACGGCGCGGAGGTGCGCGAGGCCGTCCTCACCCTGCTGGCCCTGGACCAGCACGGGGCGGCCTTCCAGTGCATCGCGCCGAACGCGGACCAGCACCACGTGGTCGACCACACCACGGGCGAGCCGGTGCCCGGGGCCCGGCGCAACATCCTGGAGGAGGCCAGCCGCATCGCCCGGGTGGGGCAGTGCCTGGACCTGGCGAAGGCCAGGGCCGGCGACTACGACGCCCTCCTGATGCCGGGCGGCTACGGCGTGGCCAAGAACCACTGCAGCTTCGCCTTCAAGGGGGCGGAGGCGGAGGTGCGGCCCGACGTGGCGGCCTTCGTGCGCGCCTTCTTCGAGGATGCGAAGCCGGTGGGCGCGATCTGCATCGCCCCGGCCCTGGTGGCCCTGGCCCTGTCTGGCCGCGAATCGGCGGAGCTCACCCTGGGCAATGACGCCGGCTGCACCGCAGCCCTGGCCAAGCTCGGCCAGCATCCCCGGGACACCGCCAGCGCCCGGGAGGTGGTGGTGGATGAGGCCCACAAGCTGATTACTACGCCCGCCTACATGTTCGACGATGCGCGGCTGTCGGATGTGTGGACCGGCATCGAGCGCTGCGTGGCGGAAGTGCTGAAACGCTGCTGAGGGCCCATGACGACCTTCCCCGCCGAGCTCCTGGAGGACGGCGCCCGCGCCGTGCGCGACGAGGCCCGGGCCTTCGCGAAGTCGGTGCCCCGGCAGCTGCTCCTCGATATGGATGCTGAGCGCGTCCGCTATCCCAAGGACTACCTGGCCGAAGCCGGGCGACGCCGGCTCCTGGGCCTGCGCTTCCCGCCGGCTTTCGGAGGCCGGGGCCTGCCCTGGACCGCCGAGCTGGCAGCCCTGGAGGAGGTGGGGGTGCTGGGCACCTCCCTCGGCTGCCTCTACTCCCTGGTGTCCATCGTGGGCGAGGCGCTGGTCCACTTCGGCACGGAGGTCCAGAAGCGGCGCTACCTCGCCCCCCTGATCGCCGGCACCCTGGCGGCCGCCGAGGCCCTGACGGAGCCCCGGGGCGGGTCGGACTTCTTCGGGGCCGCCACCCGGGCCGTCCGCGACGGGGACCACTTCATCCTCGACGGGCAGAAGCGCTTCGTGGTGGGCGCGGAAGGGGCCGACCTCTTCCTGGTGTACGCCCGCACCGCGGAGGGTGGCGATCCCCGGCAGGCCATCACGGCCTTCCTCGTGGAGCGGGGCGATGGTGTGACCGTGGAGCACGTCTACGGCCTCATGGGCACCCGGGGCGGGGGCACCGGGCGCCTGCGGTTCCGGAACTGCCGCGTGCCCGCGGACCGGATCCTGGGTGGCGAGGCGGGGCTTGGGCAGGGCGCCGCGGTGTTCGACCAGATGATGATCCCCGAGCGCATGACCAGCGCCGGGGGCGCCCTGGGCATGGCCCGCGCGGGGCTCGAGGTCGCCGCCCGGTACGCCGCGAAGCGGAAGGCCTTCGGCCAGGAGATCCGGCGGTTCGAGGGGGTCTCCTTCAAGCTCGCCGAGTCGCTCACCCAGCTGGAGGCCGCGCGGGCCCTCTGCCGGGAGACGGGCCGCGCCATCGATCACGGGGGCATCCCGGCGGGTCGCATCCGGCGCATGGTATCGGAGTCGAAGAAGTTCGCCACGGAGACGGCCTGGACGGTGGTGAACCACGCCATGCAGGTGATGGGGGGCATCGGCTACACGAACGTCTATCCCATCGAACGCCTGCTCCGCGACATCCGGCTCATCACGATCTGGACGGGCACCAACGAGATCATGGACCTCGTCATCCAGCACGAGTTCTACCGGGAGTTCCTGAAGACACCGCTTCCGGGCCGGGATCTGGAGGCCGACGCGGAGAACGCCGACGCGCCGGAGGAGAAGGTCTACGAGTGAACCTCAGGCTTCCTCGCCGCGGCGGGGATGGATGAGCCGGCGCAGGGCAGGCGTGACGGTCCGGCTGGCGGCGAGGATGCGGGCCCTGTCGTCGAGGACCTTGATCCAGGGAACCGCGTGCCCGAGGGCGAGGCCCGAGTCCGGCAGGGTCAGGCTGCGGTCCAGCGCCTGGAGCACCTGTTCGGCCACGGGACCGGCCTCCCGCCAGCGGGAGGTGGCCAGGGCGTCCGCCTGGATGGGGCGGAGGGGCGGCTGGATGAGGGCCACCACCTGGCCGAGGCCCAGCCTGGGGTGCTGGAGGAATGCCGCCAGCACCCCCTGGGCCGGCGTGCGCCACACCAGGGCCCAGAGCTGCCTGGGCGCGTGGAGGGCCAGGCTCCGCCGCTCGCCCAGGGTCATGCCCGTCCACAGCTGCTGGAGTTTCTCCGTGGCCTGCTGCCGGGCCTGGGGGTGCGCCGCAGCGTCGCCCGCCACCGCGGCCAGGGCCCGCCAGGGCAGGCGGGCCATGAGCTGGGACCGCAGGTGGGCCGTGGCCTTCGGGTGCTGGGCGATCCAGCGCAGCAGGAGGGGCCGCTTCCTCAGCTCCGGCAGCTCGGCGGCCTGCTCCAGCCAGCCGCGGGGCGGATCCGGGTGCCGGAGCAGCCGCAGGAACCGCGGCCACGGCAGCTCGGGCGGCAGGGCCCAGGAGTTCGGTGCGGGGCGGGACACGGGACCAGTGTAGGGAATCCCCGCCCCGGAACGGCCCGAGGACTGAGGACTGAGGACTGAGGACCGTTTTGCGCCACACTGGGGCCATGCCGTCCGAATTCTCCATCCTGGGCCGGGGCCGCGTGGGCCGCGCGCTGGCTTCCGCCTGGGGCCCGCGGGCCTTGCTGCTCCCCCACACGGCCCGCCCGGAGGGGCTGGTGCTGCTGGCGGTGCCGGACCGGGCCGTTGCGGAGCTGGCGGCGGCCTTCCCGGGCCGCTGCGTCCACC
>JAJYBX010000207.1 GCA_021778785.1 Acidobacteriota bacterium | reverse complement strand
TACTCCGTCCTGCCCTTCCACCGGTTCATCTTCCCCGGCATGGTGCGGGCCCTGAAACGGCAGGCCGAGGCGGGCATGTGAGAATCGGGCGGAGGTGATGCCCATGTTCGATGCCCAGCGGGAGGCCTGCGTGGCCGCGGCCCAGGCCGGAGGCCGGGTGCTGCTCGGCTACTTCCGGAAGCTCGATCCCGCCACCATCACCGAGAAGACCAAGAACGACGTGGTGAGCGAGGCCGATCGCGCCGCCGAGGCCGCCATCCACGCCGAGCTGGACTTCCGCTTCCCCCAGTACGGATTCCTCGGCGAAGAAGGCGGGTTCATCCCGCCTGTGTCGCGGGGGCGTGGGGTGGGAGGCTCCGCCTCCGCGAGCCAAGCGAGCGGGAGCGGTGCGCCCTGCGCAGCGCGATCGGTGGAGCAGAGGCCCGAAGGGCCGGGCGGTCCCACCACGGAGCCTCATTGGATCGTGGATCCCCTGGACGGCACCCTGAACTTCGTCCAGGGCTTCCCCCACTGGTGCGTCTCCGTGGCCCTGTGGGACGCCGAGGGCCCCGTGGTGGGCTGCGTGCTGGATCCCCTGCGGGAGGATTGCTTCCTGGCCGTGCGCGGGATGGGCGCCACCTGGAACGGCCGGCCCATGCGGGTCTCCCAGCAGCCGGGCCTGGACGGAGCATTCCTGGCCACGGGCTTCGCCTACCAGCTGGGCGACCGCTGGCCGGCCTTCAACGCCGCGCTCGGCCGCGTCTTCCCGCGGGCCAAGGGCATCCGCCGCGCCGGCAGCGCCGCCCTCGACCTGGCCCACACCGCCTGCGGCATCTTCGACGGCTACTTCGAGCTGGGCCTCAAACCCTGGGACCTCGCCGCCGGCGCCCTGCTCGTGCAGGAGGCCGGCGGCGTGATCACCGACTGGGAGGGCGGCCAGGCCTGGTTCGAGACGGGCAACCTCGTGGTGGGGAATCCCGGCGTGCAGCGGGAACTGCGGGCGGAGCTGGCCTGAGGGTTCCTTAGGCCTCGTCCTTCCGGCTGCCCACGACGACGTAGGTGCAGAGGGCGGCGAGGGCGATGATGGCGATCCATTCGCCCAGGGCGCCGGTGGCGCTGGCCTCGCTCAGGAGGGGGAAGCCGTCGGGCCAGCGCATCTTCACCAGGGCCGCGACCACGCCCATGATGGCGCCACCGGCCATGAGGCCGCTGGCGATGAGCACGCCGCGGTTCTCCCGGGCCTTGGCGAGGGCGGGGGTGTCGCCGGCCTTGGGGCGGTTCACCAGGTGGGCCAGGATGCCGCCCAGCAGCAGGGGGGTGTTCAGCTCGATGGGGAGGTACATGCCCAGGGCGAAGCCCAGGGCGGGCACGTTCACCATGCGCAGGACGAGGCTGAGCAGCACGCCGAGGCCGAAGAAGTACCAGCGCAGGGGCATGGCGGTGGTGCCGAAGACACCCTCCAGGATGGCCTGCATGGCGCTGGCCTGGGGGGCGGGCACGGCCTGGCTGCCGAAGCCCTGGTGGGCCAGGATCCACATGGCCAGCCCGGTGAAGATGGCCGCCACGAGGGTGCCCACGAACTTCCAGCCGATCTGCCGGGCCGGGGTGGCCCCGATCCAGTGGCCGATCTTGAGGTCCGTGGCGAAGGCGCCGGAGGCCGCCAGGGCCGTGCAGACCACGCCGCCCACCATCATGGTGACGAACATGCCCGGCCCGCCGTGGAAGCCCAGGCGGAGCATCGCCACGCCGGTGATCAGCAGGGTCAGCATGGTCATGCCGGAGATGGGGTTGGTGCCGATGGTGGCGATGGCGCGGGCCGCCACGGGGGCGAAGAGGAAGGCGATGACCATCACCAGGGCGGTGGCCACCAGGGCGGGCACCAGGGCCTGCTGGATGCCGATGCCGAAGCTGAAGAAGAGCAGGGTGAGCAGCCCGGCGATGACCAGGCCGGCGCCGATGAAGGCCCCGCTGAAGCTGCGGTCCATGCGGGGGACGGCCGTGGCCTCGCGGGTGTCCTGGTGCTTCAGGCCCTTCAGGTTGCTGACGATGGAGCGGGCCATGTTGGGCACGGAGGCCAGCACGCCCATGATCCCCGCGCCGGCGATGGCGCCCACGCCGACGATCTTCACGTAGTGCTTGAAGACCTCCTCCGGGCCCATCTGTGCGATCAGCTTGTTGCCGGGGGCGAGGATCAGGGGCACGTGCTCGCCGATGGCGTGGACCATGGGCACCAGCACGAACATGCTGAAGAAGCTGCCGGCGGCGATGATGGCCGAGTAGTGCAGGCCGATGATGTAGCCGATGCCCAGGGTGGCCGCGCTGTTCAGCAGGTTGAAGCTGAGGAAGCGCCGCTCCAGGGCCTCGCCGATCCAGGCGTGGCGGAAGCGGATGGTCTCGGACATGCCGCGGAAGATGCCCACGAAGCCGTCATAGG
The DNA here is from genome assembly GCA_021778785.1 of Acidobacteriota bacterium. Lineage (GTDB taxonomy): Bacteria > Acidobacteriota > Holophagae > Holophagales > Holophagaceae > Geothrix. The sequence continues at coordinate 2,230 of JAJYBX010000207.1, read as the reverse complement.
CGGCCCCGATGGCCGCGGAGACGGCGAGGGTCTTGGCCTGGTTGCCGGCCTTCTCGCCAGTCACGAGGATCTCCGTGGTGGCCGTGGCCTCAGGCCAGGGGAAGATCCCGTGGTTCTCGATGTAGAAGTGGTAGCGCAGGGGCACCAGGAAGAGGATGCCGAGACTGCCGCCCAGGAAGCTCACCAGCACCACCTGCCAGAGATGGGGCTGGACGACGCCGCTGCCGGGGATGGCCGCCAGCATGTAGAGGGCGGGGATGGTGAACACCGCGCCGCTCACCACGTGGCCGCTGTTGGCGCCGATGCTCTGGATGATGACGTTCTCCAGGATGGTGCTCTTGCGAGAGTAGAAGCGACTGAGGCCCACGGCCAGGATGGCGATGGGGATGGCCGCCTCGATGCCCTGGCCCACCTTCAGGGCCAGGTAGGCCGCCGCCATGCTGAAGATCGCGCAGAACAGGAGCCCCAGGGACACGCTGCGGAGGGTCACCTCCGGCACGCCCGTTTCCGCGGTCACCAGCGGAACGTAGCGTTCGCCGGGATTCAGAGGGCGCCGGGCGTTCTCCGGCAGGCCGTGGATCGCCTCGCTCGCGGGCTCGTGGGACATGGGGACTCCTGGGGTGGGGTATCCGACAAAGGTACTACCGGTGGGGGCCCGGGGACAGGATCAGGCTTCCACCTTCTCGCGGCAGCTGTCCCAGTAGAGGCCCCAGGCCAGCAGCAGGAAGACGGCCAGGCCGATCCAGTTGCCCCAGGCGCCCACGAAGGCGCCGAATCCCCCCCAGGTGGTGACATCGGGGATCAGGTGGACGTGGGCGGAGTCCTCGATGAACTTGAGGAAGGCCGCGAGCACGCCCACCAGGGCGCCGCCCGCGATGAAGCCCGAGGCGATGAGGGTGCCCTTCTCGTGGCGCGCCTTCGAGAGCGCGGGATCCGAGCTGGACCGCTGCACGAACCACGCCACGGCGGCGCCCAGGACGAGCGGGGAGTTCAGCTCCATGGGCAGGTACATGCCCATGGCGAAGGCCAGGCCGGACACGCCGCACATCTCGACGGAGGCGGCGATGACGGCGCCGATGAGGTACATGAACCAGGGCGCGCCGGCGCCGCCGAAGACACCCCGGAGGACCGCGGCCATGGCGTTGGGCTGGGGGGCGGGCAGGGGATGGGGATGGGCGGCGCTGGGGGAGAAGCCGTACACCTTGGCCATGAGGAGGATGACGGCGGTGGTGGCCAGGGAGGCCGCGACGCTGCCCACGATGTTGCTGACCTCGATGGTGCGGGGCGTGGCGCCCAGCCAGTAGCCGATCTTGTACTGGGTTACCAGGGAGCCGGCCATGGACAGGGCCGTGCAGACCACGCCGCCGACGAGCAGCACCTGGAGCATCCCGCTCTTGCCGGCGAGGCCCAGGGAGGCCAGGGCCACGGCCGTGACGATGAGGGTGGTGAGGGTCATGCCGCTGATGGGCGTCACGCTGATCATGGCCACGGCCCAGGCGCTCACGGCGACGAACAGGAAGGTGATGACCAGCGTCAGGGCCGTGGAGATGAGGGCCAGGCGGGTGCCTCCGGGCTGGCCCGCCAGCACGGAGAAGCGGAAGTAGAGGAGGATGGCGAGGGACACGCCCACGATGCCCAGGAGGTTCATGCTCATGGGCATGGCCCGGTCGGTGCGGAGGTCCTCTGCCTGTTTCGCGCCGCCCTTCAGGAGGTGCTTGATCTCCCCGAAGGCCTGTTTCGTGGCCTTCCCGATGACGGGGGACATCTTCAGGATGGAGATGATGCCCGCCGCGAAGATGCCGCCGATGCCCACGGGCCGTACGTAGTTGGCGAAGATGGCATCGTAGGGCATGGTGCCGAGGGGGGGCGCGCCCATGGAGATGGCGCCCGGGATGAACTGGCCCAGGTGCGCGAAGAGGGGCACCAGCACCAGGAAGCTCAGCATGCTGCCCGCCATGATGATGGCCGCGTACCGGATGCCCATGATGTAGCCCAGTCCCATGACCGCCGCCGCGGTGTTCATGGAGAACACGGCCTTGAACCGGGTGGTGAAGCCGTTCAGGACCCCGATGGAGGCGGTGCTGAAGTTCTCGGCCCAGCCCCGCATGGCGGGGCCCACGAAATCGAAGATGGCGGCGGTGATGGCGGAATAGGTGAGGACGATGGCGCTGTGGCCCCCCCGCTTGCCGGCCATGAGGATCTCGGTGGTGGCCGTCGCCTCGGGGAAGGG
>JAJYBX010000206.1 GCA_021778785.1 Acidobacteriota bacterium | reverse complement strand
CGGCACGTCCCGGAGCGGCCCCGCCACCGGCACCCTGACCGTCCGCTTCGGATCCGACAGCTTCCCCGGCTACGGCCAGGTGATCGTCAGCCTGGAGAAGCTGGAAGGTTCCTTCGACGGCAGCACCTGGACCGCCCTGGGGGACGTGAAGGCCAGCTTCGACCTCATGTCCCTGCAGAACGGGCACAGCGCGGTGATCCTGCCCGCGACCTCGGCCCTGGCGGGGACCTACAGCCAGTTCCGCCTTACGTGGGCCACCAAGAACTACGCCAACCCGATCAACCTGGCGGCCTACGTCGTCCCCACCGGCGCCCTCACGGGACAACCCCTCCTCATGCCCGTGACCACCGTGGTGCCCGGGCCCCTGACTGTCCCCGCGGGCGGCAGCGTCACGGCCCAGATCATGCTCTCCGGACAGCAGGCCGTGCAGCTGCGGGCGGGCACTACGCCCTACAGCTTCCAGGCCACGGGCCAAGTCTTCGACACGGCCAAGGTGGCCAGCATCGCCGGGAACCTGGCCGATGGGACGACGCCCCTCGGCGGCGCGGAGGTCTACGCGGAGACCCTGGATGGCACCGGCCTGGCCACGATCCAGCGCCGGGCGTTCGCGGACGCCTCCGGGAACTACCTCCTGGAGGCCCTGCCCGCCGGCACCAGCACGGCCTATTACGTGGTGGCCCAGCCGGGAAGCGCCAGCCTGGCCTACGGCGCCCAGGCCTCCGGCCCGCTGAATCCCACCTCCTCGACCACGCCCCTCACGGCCAACCTGGCCTTCTCCAGCCCCACGGCCCCGGGCGCCCTGACCCTCACCATCACTCCGGCTTCGACCGCCTCCCAGGGCACCTGGGGTGAGCTCCGGCAGACCCTCCCCACCGGCCCCGCCGGCTTCCAGACCCTCATCGTCTATTCCCAGCCCGCCGCCACGGGCTTGTACCAGGACCAGGTGAACTTCACGGGTCTGGCCCCCCTCGGCTACGGGGTGGCGGCCCAGCGCAGCACGTCCGGAGCCGCGCCCGTGATGCAAGTGGGATCGTTCCTGACTGTGACCGCGGGCGCCACGACCTCGGCCTCGATCGCCTTCTGACCTTCCCCCCAACGAAGAACGCCCGCCGGATGGCGGGCGATCTTCGTTGGGGGCGGGATCCGGATCAGATCACCCGGTGCATCCACCCGTGGGTGTCGGAGGCGGCGCCGTGCTGGAGGTCGAGGAGCACCTGGCGCAGCTTCGCGGCCACGGGGCCGGTCTCCCCGCCATTCACCAGCCAGTCGCCCATGCGGGACTTCACGCGGCCGATGGGGGTGATGACGGCGGCGGTGCCGCAGGCGAAGGCCTCGGTCATGCGGCCCTCCTTCAGGGCGGCCTCCCACTCCTCGGTGCTGATCTTCCGCTCCTCGGCGCGGAAACCCTGGTCCTTGGCCAGCTGCAGGAGGCTGTCGCGGGTCACGCCGGGGAGCAGCGTGCCGGTGAGCTCGGGGGTGACCACCACCGTCTCGCCCTTCTCCTGATAGACGAAGAAGATGTTCATGCCGCCCATCTCCTCCACGTACTTGCGGTGGATGGCATCGAGCCACACCACCTGGTCGCAGCCCTCGCCCTTGGCCTGGCGCTGGGCCACGAGGCTGGCCGCGTAGTTGCCCGCGCACTTCGCGAAGCCCGTGCCGCCGGGGGCGGCGCGGACGTAGTCCTCGGAGATCCAGACCGTCACCGGCTTCACGCCCTGGGCGAAGTAGGCGCCGCTGGGGCTGGCGATGAGGAGGAACAGGTACTCGTTGCTGGGCCGCACGCCCAGGGCGGCCTCGGTGGCGATCATGAGGGGGCGCATGTAGAGGCTCTCGCCGATGGCACCGGGGATCCAGGCGCGGTCCTGGCGGATCAGGGCGTAGGCGGCCTCGAGGAACAGGGCCTCGGGCAGCTCGGGCATGGCCAGGCGGCGGGCGGAGGCCTGGAAGCGGCGGGCGTTGGCCTCGGGCCGGAAGGTGGCCACGCCGCCGTCCTTCTGGGCGTAGGCCTTGAAGCCCTCGAAGATGGCCTGGCCGTAGTGCAGCACCGAGGAGGCGGGATCCATCTCCAGGGGCCCGTAGGCCTTCAGCTCGCCCCGGCCCCAGCCCTGGCCCTCCTTGTAGGGGATCACCACCATGTGATCCGTGAACATGCGGCCGAAGCCCGGGTTCGTCATCTTCCGGGCCCGCTCCTCGGCGCTGGCGGCATGGTCCGAGGGGCGGATCTCGAGGGTCGGCGTGGACGTCGCGGTGCTCATGGAGGCTCCTTGAGAGAAGGCGGGCCGGCTCAGGTCCGGCGCGCCAGGTGGCCCAGGCGCGCGATGGCGTCCCGGGTGACCGCAGGGTCGTGGGTGGAGAAGTTCAGGCGGAGGCAGTTGGTGCCCCGGCCATCCGCGAAGAAGAGGGGGCCGGGGGCGAAGCCCAGGCCGTGCTGGAGCGCGTCCCGGTGGAGATCCATGGCCGAGTAGCCCTCCGGCAGGACCACCCAGAGGTGCATGCCCCCCTTCGGCTCGGACACCTGGGTGCCTGGCGGGAAGTGCTCGACCACGGCCCCGTACATCGCGTCGCGCCGCTCCTTGAGGGCGCGGCGGAGGCGGACCAGGTGGCGTCGGAAGCCCCCGTTGTCCAGGAACCGCGCCACCACCTCCTGGGTGAGCGTGGGCAGGGCGATGGTGTGGACCTCCTGGATGGGCGCCAGGCGACGGAGGATGTCCTCCTTGGCGATGAGGTAGCCCAGGCGCAGGCCCGCGGCCAGCGATTTGGAGAAGCTGCCCACGTGGATGACATGGTCGGCGTCCGGCAGCCGCCGGAAGGGCGGCAGGGAGTTGCCGGTGAAGCGCAGGTCGCCGTAGGCCGAATCGGCCACCAGCACCACGCCGTGGGCCCGGGTGAGGGCCAGCACGCGCTCGCGCCGGGCCTTGGAGAGGGTCATCCCCGTGGGGTTGTGGAAGCTCGGCACGGTGAACAGCAGCTTGGCCTCGCTGCGCTGGAGGGCCGAGGCCAGCCGCTCGGGATCCAGGCCCTGCCGGTCCACGGGCACGGGCACGGCCTCGCGGCCGAGGGCCCGGATGAGGGCGAGGATGCCCAGGTAGCAGGGGCTCTCCACCAGCACGCGGTCGCCGGGCACGGTGAGGGATTCCAGGGCCAGGGCCAGGCCCGCCTGGGCGCCGGGGAGGGCGCGGATGCCCCAACCCTCGTCGATGGGATCGCCCTCGGAGGCCAGCCAGTTCGAGACGGCATCCAGGTAGGGCCGGTGGCCGGACGGCGCCGCGTAGACCCAGGCCTCGGGCCCGAGATCCTTCATCACCTGCACGGTGAGGCGGCGGAGCTGCTCGCCCGGCAGCAGGTCCGAAGGGATGAACCCGGCGGAGAAGCTGACGAGATGCTGGTCCTGGGCCCGCTCCAGGGTCTCCCCGATCCAAGAGCCCAGCTCGCCCTCGTGGACGAGGAGGGGCGACCCCTCGAAGGGGAACTCGCCCGAGGTGCGCAGGCCCGGGGCCTCCGGCAGCCGCGGCGCCACGAAGCTGCCCCGGCCCTGCACGGTCTGGATCCAGCCGGTGCGCTTGAGCCCGGCCAGGGCCTTCAGCACCGTGAGGCGGTGCACGCCCCAGCGCCCCGCCAGCTCCGGCACGGCGGGAAGCCGGGTGCCCGGCCGCCACTCGCCCTGCTGGATGAGCCCCCGCAGCTGCCGCTGCAGCTGGAGGTACAGGGGGCTGGAGGCGCCCGGATCGAGGGTGGGGTCGAGGACCATGACCCCATCAGGATCGGATGATCCCGGGCCGGATCCACCCAATTTGGTGTGAAATCACAGCCCTGGACAGACCGGCCCGCCGGGGAGGGCCGGAAACCCCCAGCTGCCAGACCGCCCTAGACCACCCCCGCCCTCAACCAAGCCGGCCTTCCGGCGTCCATAATGGGTGCCCGGAGGTCCCATGCCCTCGTTCCGCCTCTCCCCCGCCCTGCTGGCCCTGGCCCTCCTCACGGGCTGCGCCGGCTACCAGGTCCGCTACGACTACGACGTGACCGCCTCCTTCGCCCGCTACAAGACCTTCGACTACTACACCTCCAAGAAGGGCACCGGCGGCACCACCACCCTCATGGACAAACGCGTGAAGGCCGCCCTGGAGCACGAGCTGCAGGCCAAGGGCTACGTGCTGGAGACCAAGGCGGACCCCGACTTCCTGGTGACCTACTACCCCATCGTGCGGGAGCGCCGCTACCGGACCACCACCCACGTGGGCGGCTACTGGGGCTGGGGCTTCCGGCCCTTCTACGGCGGCGTGGGCACCAGCGTGAGCCAGGTCCACACCTACAAGGAAGGCACCATCGTCATCGAGATCGTGGATTTCAAGACCAACCAGCTGATCTGGCAGGGCGCCGCCGACGGGGCCCTCACGGGCCTGGACGACCCCGAGGATGCCAACGAGGTGGTGACCCGGGCCGTCCGCGACATCCTGGCCAAGTTCCCGCCGAAGTAGCTGGGCGAACCTCAGAGGTCCTTCACGAAGGGGCTGAAGTCGGTCCCCTCGTCGAAGACGTCCACGCCCTCCGTGCGCTTGAGGAAGCCCACCACGGCATAGGTGAGGGGCGTGGCCAGGGCCTCGTAGAGCACCTTGAAGAGGTAGCCGCTGCCGGCCATCACGAGGATGGTCTTCACGGGCAGGGTG
>JAJYBX010000205.1 GCA_021778785.1 Acidobacteriota bacterium | reverse complement strand
GCCGGTGTGGCCACCTCGGCGGGGGCCGGCATCTGGGCCTGCGGCGGCACGAACTGGGCCATCAGGCTGGCGAAGCGGCTGTCGGAGGCGTCGGGTTCCGGGGCCTCCGGCCGATCGGCGGGGGCGGGGGGAAGGGTGGGAACCGGTGCTGCGCCCGAGGGGAGCATGGGGACCTCGCGCCCGGAGGGTCCGGGTCATCCCCCTGCGCCAGGATCGTGCCGACCCCTCCTGGGCAGATTCGTCAGGCTGACGGATCCTTGGGCTTCGACAGCCCCACCCGCTCCGAGAGCCTGCCGGCCAGCTTGGCGTCCAGCAGGGCCAGCTGGTCCATGAGCTTGGCGGCCTTCTTCGGGGTCATGCCCGCCAGGAGGGCCACGGCCACGTCCATGTTCTGGCCCGCCAGCTCCTTCATGGCCGGCGCGCCGGAGGCGGGATCCATGGCCTCGTAGGTGCGGATGATCTGGGGATCGATGACGGGCCGCACCTTCAGGTTCTCCAGCTTCGCCAGGGCGTCCTGGACGGCCTTCTCCCGCGCGGCCAGGTCGGTGCGGTCCTTGTCCAGGGCCGCCTGGAGGGTGGTGAGCCGCTGCTCCGTCTGGCGCAACTCGGCCTCCTTCTGGGCCACCTGCTTCTCCCGGGCCTGGAGCTGGTTCGCCAGCTCGGCGACCTTGATGCCCTCCACGGCGCCCTTGGGATCGGGCTTGGGCTCCTGGGCGGACAGCCAGAGGACGCCGGCGCTGAGGGCGAGGGGGGCGGAGATCCAGAGGAGGTAGCGGGCGTTCATGGCGGACTCCTTCCGACAGTCAGGCGGTCCGGCGGGCGTGGCGGAGCACCGCCAGCTCGTCCAGGGCGAGGGCTTCGCGCAGCTCCTGCTCGCGGGCGTGCTGGAGGGCGCGGCGCTCCTTCAGGCGGACGAGCATGAGGTGGTTGCGGTGGGCGATCGCGAGGCCCTCGCGGGCGGCGGCGACCCGGTGCCCGGCCTCCCGCAGGCGCGCGTAGGCCTCGACCTGGCGGCGCTCCAGGGCCACAAGGAAGGCCTCCCCGGCCCGCCACAGCTCCAGGTCCAGCCTCATGCCCGCGCCGACGCGGCGGGCATCGAAGACGGCCTGGCGCTGGGCGGCCAGGGCGTCGATCTCGTCGCGGATCATCCGCTCGGCCTGGAGGGCCCGGCCCAGGGCCCGCTCGGCCTCGCGCTCCAGGGCCTCCCGCAGCTTGCGGAGGGGTTCGAGGCGGAAGTGGAAGCGGGCGGCCATCAGGCAGGTTTCTTGAGGAAGGGCGTGAGGTCGAGGCCGAAGATCTGGCCCATGGCCAGCAGGGCCTGGCGGTGGTCCCCGGCCTCGGCGGTGGCCTGGCGCAGGTAGGACTGGATGGCCGGCTGGAACTGGATGGCCTGGTCGATGGCGGGGCTGGAGCCCTTGGTGTAGGCCCCGATCTGGATGAGGTCCTCCGCATCCTGGTAGGTGGCCATGAGGTCGCGCACCTTGCTGGCCAGCTGTTTCTGCTCCGGCGGCGCCAGGGCGCTGAAGAGCCGGGAGAGGCTCGGCAGCACGTCGATGGCGGGGAAGTGGTTCTTCGAGGCGAGCTTGCGGGACAGGATGATGTGGCCGTCGAGGATGCCGCGGACGGCGTCGCTGATGGGCTCGTTCATGTCGTCGCCTTCCACCAGCACGGTGTAGACGCCCGTGATGGAGCCCATGCCCTCGAAGGTGCCGGCCCGCTCCATGAGCCGGGGCAGCAGCGCGAACACGGAGGGCGTGTAGCCCCGGGAGGAGGGCGGCTCGCCGGCGCTGAGGCCCACCTCGCGCTGGGCCATGGCGAAGCGGGTGACGCTGTCCATCATCAGGAGCACGTCCCGGCCGCGGCGCATGAAGTACTCGGCGACGGCGGTGCCGGCCATGGCGCAGCGGAGGCGCAGCAGGGCGGACTGGTCGCTGGTGGACACCACCACGACGCTGCGCTTGAGGCCCTCGGGCCCGAGGTCGTTCTCGATGAACTCCCGCAGCTCGCGGCCGCGCTCGCCCACGAGGGAGATGACGTTGACGTCGGCCGAGGTGTTGCGCGCCACCATGCCCAGCAGGGTGGACTTGCCCACGCCGGAGCCGGAGAAGATGCCCACGCGCTGGCCCTTGCCCAGGGTGAGGAGGCCGTCGATGGCCCGCACGCCGGTGGAGAGCACCTCGTGGATGCGCTTCCGGCGCATGGGGTTGGGCGGGGCCCCCTGGAGCGGAAGGTGGGCCGTGGCCTCGATGGGCGGACCGCCGTCGAGGGGCCGGCCCAGGGGATCGATGACGCGGCCCAGCAGGGCCTCCGAGAGGGGCAGCTCGGACTGGTGGCCCGTGCCCTCCACCCACAGGCCGGGGCGGATGCCCTCCGTCTCCTCGATGGGCATGAGGAGCACGCGCTCGCCGGAGAAGCCCACCACTTCGGCGTGGATGAGGCGGGGCCGCCCGGTCACGTCCGTCCCATGGATGAGCATCTGCTCGCCGACGGAGCAGTCGGGGCCGGTGGATTCCACCACGAGGCCCACCACCTTGGTCACCCGGCCCATCCAGGCGCCCTTCGGGAGGGCGCGGATCCGGCCCGCCAGGGCGTCGGGGTCGAGCGTGGGTCCGCTCATCGGCCCTCCCCCTCCTTCAGGCGGGCGAGCATCCCCATGAGGTGGTCCCGGCGCCGCTCCAGGGAGGCGTCGAGGATGCCCTGCGGCGCCTCGATCCTCACGCTGCCCCGGGAGAGGGCCGGATCTGCCGCCAGGGCGAGGCCTCCGTGGCCGATGAAGCTGTCGCCCAGGCGCTCCAGGTCGAGGGGATTCAGGTACACGTGGAGGGGCAGTTCCCCCTCCCGCGTGCCGCGGGGCAGGGGGAAGGGGAGGTCCTCCAGGACCCGCTCCATGAGGGCCTTCACGGCCCCGGGGGAGCGCTCGATCTGCTGCACGGCCAGGTGCTCGCCCACGGCGAGGGCCAGGGCCGTCAGCTGGTCGTTGAGGGACTCGCGCAGGGTGAGGGTGGTGGCGGCCAGTTCCTGGAGATGGGTCTCCAGGCGCTGGATGTAGGCCACGTACTGGCTCTCGCCGAAGGTGCGCCCCTCCGCCTCGCCGGAGGCGAAGCCCTCCTCGTAGGCCTTCCGGGCGATCTCCTGGGCCTGCCGTTCGGCCTCCTGGAGACGGTCGATGACGCGCTCCTCCGTGGAGCGCTGGGGCCGGCCCGCGCCCTCCAGGTCGTCGGCGACGGAGGCCTCGCCCCCCTCCAGCGCGTTGAGGGCCAGGGACGTGTCCACGGGGAAATAGGGGAAGGCGTCCAGGCGGGTGTCCTGGAGGTCCTCGGAGCGGATGAAGCCCTTGCGGCTCATGACAGCGTCCTAGGTGACATAGTCCTCGCCCCCGCCGCCACCGATGCTGATGACCCCTTCCTCTTCCAGCTGCCGGACGATTTCGACGATCTCGTGCTGGGACTTCTCCACGTCCTTGAGCTTCACGGGGCCCATGAACTCCATCTCCTCCTTGATGAGCTCCACGGCGCGGGTGGACATGTTGCGGAAGAACTGGTTCTGCAGCTCCTCGCTGGTGCCCTTCATGGCGATGGTGAGCACCTTGCGGTCCGCCCGCTTGAGGATCTCGGCGATGCCGGTGTCATCGATGAGCAGGATGTCGTCGAACACGAACATCAGGTCCCGGATGCTGGCGGCCAGCTGGGGGTTCTCCGTCTCGATCTTCTCGAGGACAGCCCGGCCGGTGTTCCGGTCCATGCGGTTGAAGAGTTCGGCCACGGCGCGGACGCCGCCGTAGGCCTCGGTGGCGAAGGAGCCCAGGGCCTCCAGCTTCTGCTCGAGGATCATGCTGATGCGCCGGACCACCTCGGGGCTGATCTCCTGCAGGCTGGCCATGCGCATGGCCACGTCGCTGCGCAAGGCCTCGGGCAGGCTGGAGATGAGCTCCGCCGCCTGGGAGGCGTTGAGGTGGGCCAGGATCAGGGCGATGGTCTGCGGATGCTCGTTCTGGATGAACTTGGAGAGCTGCTGGGGGTTGGCCCGCTCCAGGCTGGTGAAGCCGGCGCTGGATTCCAGGGCCTTCACCAGGCGGTCGATGATCTTGCGGGCCACCTCGGGGCCCACGGACTTGATGAGCAGCTTCTTGGCGTATTCGATGCCGCCCTGGCTGATGTAGCTGCGGGCCTGGGACATGGTGTGGAACTCCTCCATGACCTCTTCCGCCACCTCGGGCTGCACATGCTTGGTGATGGCGATCTCCCGGGAGATCGTCTGGATCTCGTCCTCCTCGAGGTACTTGAAGATGTTGGCGGCGGTGTCGTCCCCGAGGGTGACCATGAGCACCGCGGCCTTCTGGGCGCCACTGAGCTTGGACATGGCCTACCTCCCTTCTTCGAGGAGCCAGGACCGCACGAGGGAGGCCATGGTTTCGGGATCCTCCGCGGAACCCTCCTGGAGCCGCTTGCGGATGACCTCCCGCCGGCGGGCCTCGGGGGCCGTGAAGGCCGCGTCGGCGTTGAGCTCGGCCTCGATCTCTGCCTCCAGCTCCGCCATGGAGCGCACGGGGGTGGCCTTCCGCGCCATGGCCGCGGCCTCGCCCTCCGCCGGGGCCACCCGCAGGGGGGCGGGCCGGTTCAGGGCCGAGGAGAGCCGCTTGAGCACAGGCATGACAACCATGAAGAAGAGGA
>JAJYBX010000204.1 GCA_021778785.1 Acidobacteriota bacterium | reverse complement strand
GGGGCCGGTTCGTGGTGGCGCCCATGGACCTGAACCAGGCGGTGGAGGAGATGGCCCACCTGCTGGGCGTGTCCATCTCGAAGAAGGTGGCCCTCCGATTCCAGCTCCAGCCGGGCCTGCCAGTCGTCATGGCGGAGGCCTCCCAGATCCAGCAGGTGATCATGAACCTGGTGACCAACGCCTCCGAGGCCATCGGCGAGGCCGAAGGCCTCGTGGCCATCCGCACGGGCCTCCAGGCCTATGCCGCGGAGGATCTGGCCCGCGACTTCCCCGGGCAGCCACTCGTCCCCGGCCCCTTCATCACCCTGGAGGTGTCGGACAACGGGCAGGGCATGGACGCCGAGACCCAGGCCCGCATCTTCGAACCGTTCTTCACCACCAAGTTCACGGGGCGGGGCCTCGGGCTCTCGGCCATCCAGGGCATCGTGCGGGGGCACCGGGGCGGCATCCGCGTCTACAGCGAGCTGGGCAAGGGCACCACCTTCAAGCTGATCTTCCCGGCGGGGCTCGATCCGGTCCCCGTGGCCGCCCGGCGGGAGGAGGCCGGGTCCTGGCGGGGCAGCGGCACTCTCCTGGTGGTGGACGACGAGGAGGAGGTCCGCACCATCGCCGCGGCCCTGCTGCAGTCCCTGGGGTTCGAGGTGCTCCTGGCCGCGGACGGCCAGGAGGCGCTGGTGGCCTTCCGGAAGGCGGGCGGGACGATCCGGGCCGTGCTCATGGACCTCACCATGCCCCACATGGACGGCGCGGAGACCTTCCGCGAGCTGCGCCGCCTGGACCCGGACTGCCGCGTGATCCTCACCAGCGGCTACAACGAGCAGGAGGCCGTCCACGAGTTCCTGGGCAAGGGCCTCGCGGGCTTCGTGCAGAAACCCTTCCTCCGCGACGACCTCCTGCGGGCCCTGCGGAAGGCGCTCGAAGACGGGCCCTCAGCCTAGGCGGAGGATTTCCCGGAGGGCCGCGGCCAGGGAGGCCACGTCGCCCTCCTCCAGGTGGGCGCCGGTGGTGATCCGCAGGCGGGCGGAGCCTTCGGGCACGGTGGGGGGGCGCACGGCCCGGACGTCGAAGCCGCGCGCCTGCAGGATCCGGGCGAGGCGCACGGCCTCGGCGTCCGCGCCCACCGGCACGGGGACGATGGCCGAGGGGGCCCCGGGCTGGCCCAGGGCCTCCCGCAGGCGCTGGGCATGGCCCAGGGCCCGCGCCCGCCGCCAGGGTTCGGCGCGGGCGATCCGCACCCCCTCGAGGGCGGCGCCGATCACCGGGGGGGGCAGGGCGGTGGAGAAGATGAAGCCCCGGGCCGTGTTCACCAGGTGTTCCCGGAGCTCCGGGCCGGCGCAGACGAAAGCGCCGAAGGCCCCCAGCGCCTTGCCGAGGGTGCCCATGACCAGGGGCACCTGGCCGGGCACGCCCTGGTGCTCCGCCAGGCCGGCGCCGGAGGGCCCCAGGAGCCCCGTGGCGTGGGCCTCGTCCACGAGGAGCAGGGCCTCGAAGCGGCCGCAGAGGTCCAGCAGGCCGGGCAGGTCGGCGGCATCCCCGTCCATGCTGAACACGGCGTCCGTGGCCACCAGGGCCAGGGCCCCCGGGGCGGCCTCGGCGCGCCAGGCTTCCAGCCTCCGCGCCAGCTCCGCCAGGTCCAGGTGTCGGTACACCTGCACGGCGGCGCCCCCGGCCCTGGCGAGGCGGCAGCCATCCACCAGGGAGGCGTGGTTCAGGGCATCCGAGAAGACGGCATCGCCGGGCCCCAGGAGGGCCGGAAGCAGGGTGGCGTTGGCCTGGTAGCCCGTGTTGAAGAGGAGGCAGGCTCCGGCGCCCTTCCAGGTGGCCAACTCGGCTTCCAGCGCTTCGTGGAGGGGGGTGGTCCCCCGCAGCAGGCGGGCGGCCCCCGTGCCCGCCCCGTGGGCCCGGGCGGCGGCCGCGGCGGCCTCGGCCAGGCGGGGATCCCGCCGCAGGCCCAGGTAGTCGTTGGAGCAGACGTCCAGCCCGACGGGGGGATGGATGGCCCGGTCCCGGCCCAGGGCCCGGCGGCGCTCGGCGGACCGGCGGAGGCGGTCGAGCCAGGGGGCGGGGATCGGGGAATCGGCCAAGGGGACTCCGCGGGGGCGGAACTTCGGGGGCGCTGGGGGCAGGGTAAGGGGAGGGGGAATGCTAGGATCTATGGGGGATCCTTGGTGGGATCTCCCCCCTGGAGCGTGGCATGGAATATCAGCAGCCGTGGCAGCAGGTCTCCGCTGGAGCGCGGGATCGTGCCGCTTTTATCCGAAGCGTCTACCTGTGGCTCATGGGCGGATTCGCCGTGGCGGCCCTCGGGGCCGTCAGCGCCCCGATGGTGGCCCGGGCCCTGGTGCCCGTAGTCGGCAGCTTCTTCGGCTGGGTGCTCTTCGGGGTGCAGTTCGGGACCCTCCTCTTCGCCTCGGCGGTGCGCCGCCGCCAGCCCCTCAACCGGCTGGCCTTCGCCCTCTTCACCTTCGTCTCCGGCGTCATCGCGGGCCTGGTGGCCCTGGTGGTGGCGGAGGGGGCCGGCTTCCAGCCCGTGCTCACCGCCTTCGGGATGACGGGCGGGGTGTTCCTCACCCTCACCACCACGGCCTTCGTGACCAAGAAGGACTTCAGCTTCCTGCGCAACTTCGTCATCGTCGGCATCGCCGTGATGTTCTTCGGGGGGCTGGCCGCGGCCATCTTCCACCTGGAGACCTTCGGCCTGGTGATCTCCGGCGTGGCCGTCGTCGCCTGTTCCGCCAAGCTGCTGTGGGACACCTCGGCCATGCTCCGGACGGACGACTTCAGCGATCCCGCGGGCTTCGCCCTGGCCCTCTTCGTGAGCCTCTACAACATCCTCATCGCCCTCATGAACCTCCTGGGCGGCGGACGCCGCCGCTAGTCCCACCTTCGACCCCAAGGACCCCCATGCTCCGTGCCTCGCTCATTCCCCTGATCGCCCTCGGCCTCGCCGCGCAGGAGGCCGCCAAGCCCGCGCCCGCCCCGGCCCAGGCCACCCCCGCTCCGGCGGCCCAGCCGGCCCAGCCCAAGCCCGAGGACGTGGTCGTGGCCACGGTGGGCGGCGAGCCCATCACCGAGGCGGACTTCCGCGCCGCCTTCCGCATCCTCCCGCGGCAGGAGCAGATGCAGCTGCTCATGCTCCAGGGCGGCAAGGAGGAGTTCATCAAGCGCATGGCCGAGAGCAAGCTCCTGGCCGTGAAGGCGAGGAAGCTGGGCCTGGACAAGACGCCGGACTTCCAGCGCACCCTCGACCGCACCAAGGACGACCTGCTGGCCCGGGAATTCCTGACGAAGGAGGGCGAGGCCCTGCAGACCAAGCTCAAGCTCTCCGACGCGGACGTGAAGGCCTACTACGATGCCCACCCCGACAAGTTCAAGCAGCCCGAGCTCGTGAGCGTCCGCCACATCCTCGTGGCCGTGAAGCGCGATCCCAAGGACAAGGAGGGCCTCACGGACGCCGAGGCGAAGCAGCACATCGCCAAGCTCCAGGCCGACCTCAAGAAGGGCATGACGTTCGGGGACCTGGCGAAGAAGTTCAGCGACGACCCCGGCAGCAAGGAGAACGGCGGCCTCTACAAGGACGTGGACCCCTCCAGCTGGGACCCCGCCTTCGCCAAGGCGGCCATGACCCAGCCGGTCGGCAAGGTGGGGGCCCCCGTGAAGTCGCAGTACGGCTACCACCTGATCGAGGTGGAGGGCCGCAAGCCCGCCCGGCAGGTGCCCTTCGAGGAGGCCAAGGCCGAAGCCCAGCAGATGGCCGAGCGGGACCGCCAGGGCGAGGTGTGGGAGCAGCTCATGGATGGCCTGAAGAAGGAGATCCCCTTCGAGCTGGCCAAGCCGGCCCCTTCGGATGCCCCCAAGCCCCAGCCCGCTCCGGCCCCCACGAAGGGCGCGGAGGCCCCGAAGCCCGCCCCGGCCCAGGGAGGTGCCCATTGAGGCGCATCGCCCTCGCCTTCGTCCTCGTCCCCGCCCTGCTGTCGGCGGCGGCGCCGGACGTGCGCGACGAGATCCTCGTCATCGTCAACAGCCACATCATCACCAAGCACCAGTTCGACCAGTCCGTGGAGCAGCAGAACGCGGCCCTCTACCGCGAGTTCTCCGGCAAGGAGCTGGACGCGAAGCTGAAGGACGCCCGGGAGAAGACGCTGCAGGGACTCATCGACGCCTTCCTGCTGGAGGACAAGGCCGCCGAGCTGGGTTCGCCCATCACGGACGCGTACGTCCGGGCCAACATCGATGCGATCAAGAAGGAGAACAAGTTCGCCTCGGACGCCGATCTCGAGCGGGCCATCCGGACCAGCCTCGGCATCAGCCTGGAGGAGTTCACGAAGCGCCAGAAGGAGCAGGCCACCCAGCAGTTCGTGCTGCAGCGCGAGGTCTTCTCCAAGGTGGCCGTGGAGGACAACGAGCTGCGGGCCTACTACGAGGACCACAAGGACGAGTACCGCCTCCCCACCCGTTTCCGCATCCGCGAACTGGTGCTGGCCAAGGGCGCCACGGAGGCCGATCAGGCCGCCGCCCGGGCCAAGGTCACTGAGATCGAGGCGGCGCTGAAGGCGGGCAAGCCCTTCGAGGAGCTGGTGAAGGCCTACTCCACCAGCCCCAGCAAGGACACCGGCGGCGACCTGGGCTGGCTGAACAAGGGCCTGCTCCGGCCCAGCATCGAGGAGGCGGCG
>JAJYBX010000203.1 GCA_021778785.1 Acidobacteriota bacterium | reverse complement strand
GGTGCGACGCAGCGGTCCCTCAGGGCACCCGGCCACCCCCGGGGTCGGGATCGATGGTGAGGCGGACCAGGGGCTGGGGGGAGTGGCGGGGGAATTCAAGCGTGTAGTCGCCCGCCGGAAAGGACAACCTGGTCCCCTTCGGCCCCTTCATCTCCCAGTCCCCCTGGACCTCGAATGACACGGTGACCTGATCCTTCCTCGGGTCATCGGGATCGAAGTCGAAGGTCCGGCTCACATAGAGCGGCCCGGGCCCCGACAGGAGCCCCCTCCGGGAGGTTGCTGGTTTTGCCATGCTCATGGATCCACCTCGCTTTCCTGCGGGACGTCCTGGATGACGGGGGACACCACCATCGGTTCGCCACGCCGGCCCGTCAAGATCGCCGGCTCCAGGCGGACCTCAGGGCCTGCAGTTCAGCCTGGTGTTCGGGATCCCTGTCCCGGGGGGCGGCGAGGGCGGCGGCCAGGGATTCCAGCGCCTCCCGATGCTGCCTGCGCAGGTGCTGCACCCAGGCCCGGGCCCGCCAGACCTGGGGGGAATCCCGGGTGGTGAGGCGCCAGGCTTCCTCGATCAGGCGCTCGGCTTCGCCGGGCTCCCCCTGGCGGGCCTTGCACTCGGCCAGGGCCGCCAGGGCCTCGGCCTGGTTGGCCGGGGTGCCGCCCTTCTTCAGGGGTTCGAGGGCTTCCAGCAGCCGGATGGTCGCCTGGGCCAGCTTCCCCTGGGCCCGGAGGACATCCCCGAGCCGATAAAGGGCCCGTCCCTGGACCTGGACCGCATTCAGCTGCCGGCTCCCGGCCAGGGCTGCCTCGAACCGGGCCTGCGCCTGGTCGAACCGCTTCTGCATGAACGCGGCGATGCCCAGGTTCAACTGCACCCGGCATTCGCCCAGCCGGTCGCCATGCAACCTGCGCACCCGGAGCACCTCCTGCCAGGTGCGCTCCGCGGCCTCCACCGACCCCTCCTCGAAATCGAGGATGGCCAGGTTGTTCCGGGTGGTGGCGATGAGCTGCCAATCCTCGAGGATGTCCGCGTTGGCGATCGACGCCTCGTAGAGGCGGCGGGCCTCCGCGGCCCGGCCCTGGTACTTGGAGAGGTTCGCGAGGTTCACCAGGATGCTGCCACGCAACCACCGGGTCCCCCACTGCGTGGCCATCTCGAGGGCGGGGTCGAGCAGGCTTCGCGCGGCGTCCCAGTTCTCCCGGTCGATCCAGTGGACACCGAGCTCATTCATCACGCGGGCCTGGAGATCCTTGTCCCCCTCCTCCCGGGCCAGGGCGAGGGCCTCCCGGAACAGGGCCTCCTCGTTCGGCCGGGCTTCCGTCCGGGCCCGGAAGGCCATTTCGATCACGGCCCGCGCCTCGGAGTAGCGGTCTCCCGCCTGCCGTGCGGCGGACCGCGCCCACTGGAGGGCGGGTTGGGCCCGGACATCGCTGCTCCGGTTGAGGGCCGAGGCATAGCTGAGGACACACGGGGGGAACCCGGGCGCCTCGAGCGCTGCCTTCTCCAGGAGCGGAAGGGCCTGGGGGGTATCCCCCTGGACGAACCGCTCGAGCCCATGGCCATAGGCCTCGAGCACCTCCGCTGAAGGGACCGGGGGCAGGCCCCGGGGAGGCCCCAGGGGGGAGAGGGCCCGGCCGAGTTCCCGCGCCACGGCGGGCACGGCCGCACCGGGCTCGAAGGCCGAGGTCCGGGAGAGGACCTCGCGGCTCACCCGCGGATGGCCTCCGCGGTCCACCAGGCGCACGCGCAGCCGCACCCGGTCCGAGCCCGGATCAGGCTCGACTTCCCCCATCAGGACGAGATCGGCCCCGGTCCGGGCCACCACCCGCGCGATGAAGGCCCTTTGCGCCTCCTCCTCCCGCGCCTGGAGCCGGGGACGGGCCTCGACCGCGCCGCTCCGGCTGTAGAAATCCTGGACCACCTCCACCTGCGGGAAGGATCGCAGGAGGTATTCCAGCAGTTCCGTGGCGGTCGTCCCGGCGGCGGTGTCGAGGCCAGGGGATCCGGTGCGGTTCTGGAGGGGCACCACCACCAGCCTGGCCTGGTGGGCCCTGGAGAATTCGGGGATCGCCCCCCGGCCGTAGGCCCACAGCCCCAGTGCGACCAGAACCAGCGTGGCGGCGGCGGCCCCGGCGGCCCACCAGGCCGGCGAGGGCGGCGCCTGCAGACGGTCCAGGGCCGCGACCACGTCCCGGGCGGCGGGACGGGAGGCCGGATCGGGCGAGAGCAGGCGGTCGATCAGGTTCCAGAGGGCATGGGGACCCTGGGGGTGGGCCCTGGATCCCGGCCGTCGCCGGGGGGTCGCGCGGGGCGGTGTCACGGCCTCGCGGCCCCCGCCCGCACGCCGGTCGCCGGTGATGAGCAGGGAGGCGACGACCCCCAGGGCGTAGAGGTCGGATGCCGCGGTGGCGGGCCCGCCGCTCAGCAGCTCGGGTGCCAGGAACCCGCGGGTGCCCATCACCAGCCCCGACTGGGTGAGGGACGGATCCGGAAGCGCCTCGGGACCGGAATCCGTGAGTGTGGGGGGATCCCCTCCGGCCGCCGGCCGCGGGGTGCCGTCGGCGGTGGGCTCCTGCGGCCCGGTCTCGAACGACTTGGCCAGTCCGAAGTCCAGGATCTTGGCCGTCCCCTCGCTCGTGAGCACGATGTTCGAGGGTTTCAGGTCCCGGTGGATGACGCCCTTCGCGTGGGCCGCAGCCAGCGCATGCGCAACCTCCCGGAGCAGCCGGACCGCCGTCGGGAGCGGCATGGCCCCCTGCTTGAGGACCGAGGCGAGCGGCGCGCCGTCCACCCACTCCATGGCCATGACGAGGGTGCCCTGGTGGTCCAGCCAGTCGTACACGCGGCAGATGCCCGGATGGTCGAGCTTCGCCAGGATCTGGGCCTCCCGCTGGAACCGGGTGAGCGAGGCCTCCTCCCCGACCCGGTCGGCCCGGATGATCTTCAGGGCGACGCGGCGCTCCAGCGTGGCATCCCAGGCCCGGAACACCTGCCCCATCCCGCCCTCGCCGACGCAGGCCTCCACCCGGTAGCGGCCGACCGTGTCTCCGACCTGGAGGGGGCTGAGGGTCTGAAGGGCCATGGAACGCGCTGGGGGACACCCCGACCGGCCCTCTCCGGCCGGTCAGTGCGCCCTTCCTTTCCGGGTATCGAGCGCCCGAGGAATTCTACCCTTCGTGTCCAGGGATCCGGGAACGCTACACTCCCCCCATGCTCCCCGCCTTCGTCCTCCCCGTGGTCCTCGGCCTGGCCCAGGCGCCGGGGCCAGGCGCCCTCACGGCCGAGCCGAAGGCCATCCGCCCGGGCGAGAGCACGCTGTTGTCCTGGGATTACCCCAAGGCGGCCCAGGTGCGCCTGGAGCCGGGGGGCATGGTGCTGCCGGGGCGCGCCCAGGTGACCCTGCGCCCCTCGTACACGACCACCTACCGGCTCTTCGACACGCGCCCCGGCGGGATGGAGCTGGGCAGCGCGGAGATCCGCGTCGTCCCCGACCTCCCCCTGGGCGAGCCCGCCCGGGTGTGCAGCTTCGACGCCAGCGCCAAGGCCGTGCTGCCGGGCCAGCCCGTGGTGCTCAAGTGGGAATGCGCCGGCAGCGCGAAGATCCACATGGAGCCCGGCGGCATGGAACTGGACGGCAAGAGCGAGGTGACCGTCACGCCCCTGGAGACCACGCGCTACACCATCTCCGTCAACAACGCCGCGGGGGGCCAGAGCCGCACCGTCGAGGTCGCGGTGCTGGGCCACGGCAAGGGGGCGCCCGCCCCGGCCATGGTGTGCAGCTTCGACGCCAGCGCCAAGGTGGTGAAGCCCGGCGAGCAGGTGATCCTCCGCTGGGTCTGCCAGGGGGACGCGAAGGTGCGGCTGGATCCCGGCGGGCTGGAACTGGACGGCCTTTCCAGCATCGGCGTGATCCCCGAGAAGACCACCGTGTACACCCTCAGCGTGAACAACCTCATGGGCGGCGTCTCCCACAGCCTGGAAGTCCAGGTGGAGGCGCCCCGCCGGGTGCTGACGGAGAAGGATCTCGTGGACCCGGAGGAGGCCTCGAAGCCCCTGGCCCAGGAGGATCTGACCGAGGCCCTGCGCCAGGGCGCCGAGCGGCGGGCCGCCGCCCCGGCCGGCTCCTGGACCCTGCGCATGGTGGTGTCCGGCTACGCCGCCGGCCTGAAGCAGGTGGCCCGGGCCGCGGGACCGAAGGCGCCGGAAGTCATGGTGCTCCCGTACGTCCGCCGCGATGGCTTCCACTGGTGGCAGGCCTGCTACGGCGCCTTCCCCACCCGGGCCCGGGCCCTCCAGGCCTGGAAGGAGGCGCCGGAAGAGCTGCGCCGGGCGTTCAAGGACGCCTTCCCCCTGCGGATCCAGCGGCTGCCGGGGGTGCCGTCCACCGACCCCCCGGCCCGCCGCTGAGGCGCCTTCAGCGCTTGATGCCGTCCTTGCGGGGATCCGCCTTCGGCGCGGCCTGGGCGGGCTTCGCCTGCCGGGGATCGTCCGGCTTGGGCCCGATGGCCTGGGTGCCGGTCCTCCCCGCGGGCTTCACCTGCTTCGGATCGTCCGGCTTCGGCCCGATGGCCTGGGCCCCGGTCTTCCCGGCGGGCCGCGCCTGCCTCGGATCATCGGGCTTCGGACCGATGGCGTGGGGCCCGGACTGGGCCCCGGGATGGACGGCCGGTTTGGCCTGGGCGGCGAGGGGAAGGACGAGC
>JAJYBX010000202.1 GCA_021778785.1 Acidobacteriota bacterium | reverse complement strand
CCGCGGCGGCGGTGGCGCCCAGGGCGGCGAGGAAATCGCGGCGTTTCATGGGCGGGCTCCTGACTCCTGGAGATTCACCTTCTTCTCGCGCAACGCCTCCCGGAGCTCGGGGGGGATGGTGTACCGCCCGGGTGCGGGCGGGAGCAGGTCCTGGCCGGCCTTGGCGAGGGCGGTGCAGCGGTCCAGCAGGATCTGCCGCACGGTGAGGCCCGTGGTGAAGGGCCGGCGGCCCTTCTTGAGCGTGGGGATCGAGTCCCCGCCTCCGTAGAGGTAGTCCGTGGTGGCGACCTTCACCGTTTCCGCCGGATCGATGGGGCTGCCGTCGGCCCAGGTCACGGTGAGGGTGGCCTTGGCGGGCGTCCCGTCAACCTTCACCCGGACGCCCGAGCAGGGCTCGCCGCCACGGCGCAGCAGGGACTCGCGGAGGACCTGGATGACCTCGGCGCCGGTCAGCTCGACGACCACGAGTTCGTTCTCGAAGGGCATCAGCTCGTAGATGTCCTCGACCTTCAGTTGACCGGGGCGGAGGTTGGCCCGCAGGCCTCCGGCATTGGTGATGGCGAAGCGCACGGGGGCCTCCAGCGCATGCTGCGCGGCCTCGCGCATGGTGTCGGCCACCCAGTACCCGAGGAGGTTCTCCTCTCCGCGCCGGCCGCGGAAGAGGCCCTGGGGCGCCTTCACCAGCGGCTGGCCGAAGCTGGCCTTGATCTTGGCGGCGTAGGGCGCGATGTAGGCGGCGAGGGCCGGATCGTCGGGGATCGCCGACGTGATGGGGATGCTCTCGGCATGACCCGGCTTCGCGGCCGGGGTCTGGGCCCCCAGGATCGCGGCCAGGGCCGGGATGAGCAGGCTACGCTTCCAGGGATTCGGCATCACGGTGGGCTTTCACGAAATCGGCGCGGGCCTCGCGCACCTTCAGGTCATGCTGCCAGTAGAGCGCTGAGGTCCGCAGGAGCCAGCCCAGGAGCCAGGCATTGACCACCGTGGCCGCCACCTGGAGCAGGAAGAAGGCCCAGACCCGGCCCACGGTGGCCCCGCCGAGGCGCCAGGCGAAGAGCAGAACGAGGAAGGAGAACAGGGCCCGCAGGGCGGTTCCGCCGAAGACCAGCACCGTCCATTCCGCGGGGTGGGCCCAGAGGGCCCGGAAGCTCCAGCCCAAGTGGCGGCCGTAGCCCCGGCGGCGTCCGTCTCCGGCGCGCCCGGTCCGACCCAGGCGCAGGAACCACCACTGGAGGCTCAAGGTCGAGAGGATGGCCATGATCACCAGCGGCCGGCCCACGAAGGCGGCCCAGCCGAGGCCCTGGATCCCGGTATCGCCCAGCCAGCCGAGGAACCGGAGGAGGGCCCAGGCGATCAGGGCCAGGGGCACCAGGCCCACGAGCAGGGTGTCCAGGGCCCCCAGCAGCCAGGGGCCCAGCCGGCCGGGCAGGTCCACCGTCTCGGCCTGCATCCGCCAGCCGCACCAGAGGACGATCACGAGTCCGAGGCCGAGGGTGTGGACAGTCGGCGAGTTCACGGGGTTGTGCTTCAACCCGCCGTTCTCCCAGAGTTCCCAGATATCCCGGGCGGTGATCCCTTCGCCCCAGTGGCCGGGCAGGGCGCTCCAGCCTGCGGTCCGCCGGAGCAGCATGGCCCAGCTGAAGGTGGGGCCCGCCACCATGAGCGCCCAGCCGGCCAGGAGGCCCCAGCCCCAGCGCCCGAAACCCCCGGGCAGGGCGGTCTTCAGGAAGGACCAGGGTCCGCGGGGCACCAGATCCCCCTGGGTGTGGATGGTGGTGGGCGGGGCGTCGAGGTCCATGGGCATCCAGTTGGGAACCTCCCATCAAACCACACCCGCCTGGGTCCCGGGGCACGAGGCTTGACAGGCCACCCGGGGCCAGGGTTTCATCCTTGCCATGGTGTCGTCCCTCCCGCTCCCCGTCCGGAGCCTCGTCTTCGAGGCCTGGTACTGGCGTGTGGGCTCGGACGGCTCCATCGGCGCAGCCTGACGGCGCGTCTCCCCTGGACCCTTCCGAGCCCGACCCCCGTGGTCGGGCTTTTTCGTATCCGGACGACCCGATGTTCCTGCTGCGCCATCCCCTTCCCGCCGACCTCGTCACGCCGCTGGCGGCCTACCTGGCCCTCCGTCCCCGCGGCGCCAGCCTCCTCCTGGAGTCCGCCGACCAGGGCGAACGGGTGGGGCGCTATAGCTTCGTCCTGCTGGAGGACGGGGAGGGTCTGACGCTGCCGCCGCCAGCCCGGGGATGGGTCGGCGCCCTGCGGACCTTCGCCGGCCAGGCTGCCGAATCGACGATCTTCGATCCCGAAGCCGAGCTCGCGCCGGCCCGGGAGCCGCTGCCCCTCGGCGTGGGCTGCGCCGGCTACCTCGGCTTCGAGGCCATGGGCGCCCAGGAGCCCACGCTGCCCCTGCCGGCGCGGAACAGCCTCGGCCTGCCGGGCCTCTGGGCGAGGCGCTTCGGCACGGCCCTGGTGTTCGACCACCTGCACCAGGTCGCGGAGCTCCAGACCCGGGACGCGGAGCCAGAGGCCGGCTTCCGGCGGCTGCGGGACCTGCGCGAGGCCCTGCGTGCCGGGGCCCGCGACCCCGGCGCCGACGCGGCCAGGCCCTCGGCCCGGCCCCTCTGTGCGCGGGAGGCCTACGAGGGCATGGTGACCCGGGCCCAGGCGCGGATCCTCGACGGGGATGTGTACCAGCTGGTGCCCAGCCAGCGCTTCGAGGTGGCGGATCCGCCGTCGCCCCTGGCGGCCTACCGCCGGCTCCGGCGGCTGAACCCGAGTCCCTACGGCTTCCTTCTCGAGTGGGAGGGCTTCGCCCTGGTGGGCGCCTCGCCGGAGATGCTGGTGCGGGTGCAGGACGGCGAGGCCGAGACCCTGCCCATCGCGGGCACCATTCCGCGCGGTGCCAACGCCGAGGAGGACGCGGCCCGTTTCGAGGCGCTGCGGAACAACCCCAAGGAACTGGCCGAACACCAGATGTTGGTGGATCTGGCCCGCAACGACCTGGGCCGTGTGGCCATCCCCGGCGGCGTGCGGGTGGAGCGACCCCTGGCCCTCCAGCGCACCAGCCACGTGCTGCACCTCACGACCACCGTCAAGGCGACGTTGAAACCCGGGGTGGATGCCCTGGACGTCCTCGAGGCCGCTTTTCCGGCGGGTACGGTCAGCGGTGCTCCCAAGCTGCGGGCCTGCCAGCGCATCGCCGAGATGGAGGGCGAGGTGCGCGGGCCCTACGGCGGCGTGCTGCTGCGTCTGGGGGACGATGGGGCCCTGGACACGGCCCTCATCCTCCGTACGGCCGTCTACGCGGGGGGCAAGGCCTACCTGCAGGCCGGGGCCGGCGTGGTGCGGGCCTCCGATCCCGCCTCGGAGTACTTCGAGACCCTGCACAAGCTCGGCGCCGTGGCCCAGGCCATGGGCGTCCGGCTCGAGGGAGGTGCCCGGTGATCCTTCTCATCGATGCCCTGGATTCCTTCACCTACAACCTGGTCCAGGCCTTCGAGACCCTGGGGGCGGAGGTCCGCGTGGTGCGCCACGACGCCATCGGCCTCCAGGAGGCCCGGGCCCTGAAGCCCGAGGCCGTGGTCCTGTCGCCGGGGCCTGGCCATCCCACGGAGAGCCCCGCCCACATGGCCCTGGCCGGCTCCGACTGGGCCGTGCCGCTCCTGGGCGTCTGCCTGGGCCACCAGGCCCTCGCCGCCGCCACCGGTGGCCGCGTGGTGCGGGCGCGGGAGCCGCTTCACGGGGAGGCCACGCCCCTGGACCACGATGGAAGCGGCCTTTTCCGGGGACTCCCCAATGGATTGCCCATCGGCCGCTACCACAGCCTCATCGCCGATCCGGAGACGCTGCCGGCCTGCTGGCGGGTGACGGGCCGCAGTCCCGGCGGCGAAATCATGGCCATGGTGCACCTGGGCCTGCCGCGCTGGGGCGTGCAGTTCCACCCCGAGAGCATCCTCACGCCGGACGGCCCCGCCATGCTCGCCAACTTCCTGCAGCTCGCGAAGGAATCCACCCGATGACGCTCCTGACCACCCACAACCCCATCCGGCCCCTGCCCGAGGCCACCGCCGCCGAGCTGATGCGCACGTTCATCGACCAGGACACGGACGCGCTGCTGGTGGGTGCCTGCCTGGCCCTGCTGGCCCAGCGGGTGCCCGAGGCCCACGAGCTGGCGGCCTTCGCCGAAGCCCTGGGCGAGGTGGCCGTGCCCTTCCCGGCGGTGCCCGGGACCGCCCTGGACACCTGCGGCACCGGGGGTGACGGCGCGGCCACCGCCAACCTCAGCACCCTCGCGGCCCTCCTCCTCGCCCACCTGGGCGTGCCGGTGGTCAAGCACGGGAACCGCGCGGCCACCAGCGTCTGCGGCAGCGCGGACCTGCTGGAGGCCCTAGGCTACGACCTGGCCCGCGGCAGCGCCGAGCTGGCCGGGGATCTCGACCGGCACCGCTTCGCCTTCCTCTTCGCGCCGGCCTACCACCCGCTCCTGGGCCGGCTCCGGGAGATCCGGCGGCGGCTGGGCATCCCCACGATCTTCAACCTGCTGGGTCCCCTGCTGAACCCCGCGGCGCCGCCCCTGCAGCTCCTGGGCGTGGCCCGGGAGGAGCTGGCGGCGCCCATGGCGGGCGCCCTGGCCCGGCGCGGGACCCTCCGGCGGGCCTTCGTGGTCCACGGCAAGGATGCGGAAGGGAAGGGGTTGGACG
>JAJYBX010000201.1 GCA_021778785.1 Acidobacteriota bacterium | reverse complement strand
CCGGGGTCCGCCGACTTCCTGTATTGAAGGCCGAAGCCCGATGATTGCCGCCCTGATCCGCTCCCTGGGACGGCCGCTGATGCGGCTGCGCTATCGCGTGAAGGCGGAGGGCCTCGATACCCTCCTTCCGCCGGACGGCCGGGGGGTCCTCTTCCTCGCCAGCCATCCCACCCTCGTGGATCCCTTCATCCTGGTGACAGAGCTGCACCGCGCCTGGGAGCCCACCCTGGTCGCGGGACGCGACCACACGGTCCACGGGCCCCTGCGCTGGCTGGCCCGGGCCTTCGGGGTGAAGGCCCTGCCGGACCCCGCCGGCCACGGAACCGGCTGCCGAGAGGCCCTGGTGGGGGAACTGGCGGAGCTGGC
The DNA here is from genome assembly GCA_021778785.1 of Acidobacteriota bacterium. Taxonomy (GTDB): domain Bacteria; phylum Acidobacteriota; class Holophagae; order Holophagales; family Holophagaceae; genus Geothrix. The sequence continues at coordinate 4,358 of JAJYBX010000201.1, read as the reverse complement.
CGGCCGCCTGCGGGCCGGGCGCCACCTGCTCTTGTTCCCAGGCGGCCGGTTGTCGCGCCAGAAGACGGAAGATCTCTCCGACAACAGCATGCTCGAGGCGGTGTTGCGCCAGGCCCCCGGGGCCCGCGTGGTGGTGGTCCGGATGCAGGGGCTCTGGGGCAGCCGCTTCAGCGCCGCGTCCGGAGCGCGTCCCCGGCTGGGCCTGAACCTGCTGAAGGGGGTCGGTTACCTCCTGGCCAACGGCCTCTTCTTCATGCCGCGGCGGGACGTGCGCCTGGTCTGCGAGGAGGTGACGGGCCTGCCCGTGGCGGAGGGGCGGGCGGCCCTGAACCGGGAACTGGAGGCGCGGCTGAACGTGGATCCGGCCCCCCGCACCTTCGTCCCCTACCTCTTCTGGCGCGGGCACGCGCCCAGGATCCTCCCCGAGCCGCCCCGGCCGCGCGTGGCCGGCAACCCGCGCACGGTGCCCGCCCAGGTCCGGGACGCGGTGCGCCGCCACCTCCAGGCGGTCACGGGCCACCATGAGATCCAGGACGGGCTGGCCCTGGTGGGCGACCTGGGCCTGGACGGGCTGGCCCACCGGGAGCTGGAGCTGTGGCTGGAGCGCGCCTACGGCTACCCCTGCAGCGATCCCGCCTCCCTGCAGACCGTGGGCGACGTCATGCTCGCCGCCACCGGCGCCGCGGTCTCCCTCCGGCAGGGCGAGCTCAAGGCCGTGCCCCACGCCTGGTTCCACGCCCCGGCCAACCTCCCCATCGAACTCCCCGAGGGCGGGACCATCCCCGAGGTGTTCCTTCGCCAGGCTGAACGTGGCCCGGGCCGGATGGCGGTGGCGGACCAGACCAGCGGCGTACGGACCTACCGCGATGTCATCACCGCGATCCTGGTGCTCAAGCCCGTGTTCGAACGGCTGGAGGGCGACCACGTGGGGCTGATGCTGCCCGCCTCCGGCGGCGCGGGCATCCTCTACCTGGCCCTGCTCTTCGCGGGGAAGACGCCCGTGCTGGTGAACTGGACCTCGGGTTCCCGCAGCCTCTCCCAGGGGCTGGACCTGGTCGGCGTGAAGCACGTCATCACGGTCTCGACCCTCCTGAACCGCCTCGATGCCCAGGGGGTGGATCTCTCGGCCATCCGCGAGCGCCTCTGGCTGCTGGATGTGGAAGGCAAGCGGATCCCCCTTGCCGCCAAGCTTGCCGCCGCCCTGAAGGCCCGCTTCAACTGGTCGTCCCTGGAGTCGGTGCGCCCCCGTGAGACGGCCGCCGTCCTCTTCACCAGCGGCAGCGAGAGCCAGCCCAAGGCCGTCCCGCTGACCCACGGCAACATCCTGGCGAACATCCGGGACGTCACGCAGATCCTGCGGTTCCGCAAGGACGACCGCATGATGGGCTGCCTGCCCCCCTTCCACGCCTTCGGCCTCACCACCACGACCATCCTCCCGCTGGTGCTGGGCATCCCGGCGGTCTACCACCCCAATCCCACCGAGGGCCGGATGCTGGCCCGGATCATCTCGGCCTACCACGCCTCCCTCCTGGTGGGCACGCCCACCTTCCTGGCGGGCATCGCCCGGCAGGCGGAGGACCGGCACCTGGAGTCCCTGCGCTGGGTCATCTCCGGCGCCGAGAAGTGCCCCGACGCCCTCTACGCCACCCTCGCCCGGCGCTGGCCCGGCGTCACGGTCCTGGAGGGCTACGGCATCACCGAGTGCTCGCCCGTGGTGTCGGTGAACCGGGAGGAGGATCCCCGGAACGGCACCATCGGCCGGCCGCTGCCTTCGGTCGAGTGGGCGATCGTGGACCTGGACACCGGCCGGCGGGTCCCGCCCGGCGAGCCGGGCATGCTGCTGGTCCGCGGTCCCAGCATCTTCGGCGGGTACCTCAATCCGAGCGCCACATCCCCCTTCCAGACCTTCGAAGGCAAGTCCTGGTACCACACCGGCGATCTCGTCCGGGAGGAGGACGGGGTCCTGGTGTTCGCCGGACGGCTGAAACGCTTCGTGAAGCTGGGCGGCGAGATGGTCTCCCTGCCGGCCATCGAGGAGGCCCTCGCCCAGCGGTTCATGGGCGAGGAGGATGCCGAGCCCCTCCTGGCGGTGGAGGCCACCGCCGAGGAGATCAACCCCGACCTGGTGCTGTTCACCGTCTCCGGCATCCCCCGGGAGGAGGCCAACGCCGCCATCCGCGCCGCCGGGCTCTCGCCCCTGCACCACATCCGCGACGTCCGCCGAGTCGAGCAGATCCCCACCCTCGGCACCGGCAAGACGGACTACCAGGCCCTCAAGGCGCTGCTGGCGGAGCCGGTGGCCTAGCGCGATTCCACCAGCATCGCCAGTCCCAGGCCGCCCCCGATGCCGAGGGTGGCCACGCCGAGGCCGCCGCCCCGGAGCCGCAGCTGGTGGGCCAGCGTGACGAGGATCCGCGCGCCGGTGGCGCCGATGGGGTGGCCCAGGGCCACGGCGCCCCCGGCCGCGTTCAACCGCTCCATCGGAAGCTCCAGCTGGCGCTGGCAGACGAGGACCTGGGCCGAGAAGGCCTCGTTGAGCTCCCACAGGGCGATGTCCGCCATCCGCAGGCCATGGCGGTCCAGGAGCCGGCGCACGGCGGGCACCGGAGCCTCCCCCATGTCCATGGGGTCCACCCCGGCCTCGGACCAGCCGAGGATCCGGGCGAGGGGGCGCGATCCGCCCAGCTGATCGCCCCGGGCCAGGAGCAGGACCGCGGCGCCATCCGACAGCGCGGAGGCGTTCCCGGCGGTCACCTGGCCCGCGGGATCGAACACGGGGGCCAACCGTGGCAGGTCGCCCGGCGTGGTCCCGGCGCGGATGCACTCGTCGTGGTCGAGTTTCGGGTGGGGGAGCGTCTCGGGGCCGAAGTCCGCCGCGGCGGCCCGGCGGTGGCTCTCCGCGGCCCAGGCGTCGGCCTCCTCCCGCGTGATCCCCCGTTGGGCCACCAGCCGCTCGATGGTCTCGCCCATGAGGAGCCCCGTGACGGGACAGCGCAGGCCGTCCTGGTGCATGACGTCGGGCAGCGTGCGGTGCCCCATGCGGAAGCCCCAGCGCAGGCCGGGCACGAGGTGGGGCGTGTCGGACATGGCCTCGCTCCCGCCGGCCAGGACGGGGAAGGGGGCTCCGTCGCGGAGATCCTGGGCGGCGAGGATCGCGGCCTGCAGGCCCGATCCGCAGGCCATGTTGACCGTGAAGGCGGGGGTGCCGGAGGACAGTCCGGCCTTCACGGCCAGGGTCCGGGCGGGATTCATCCCCTGGGTGTGGCTGCGGGCCATGCCCCAGATGACCTTGCCGGGCCGGGGCAACCCGGGATCGGCCAGCAGGCCGTGGATGGCGCAAAGACCCAGGCCGACGGCCCCCTCCCCGGCCAAGGCGCCGCCGTACCGGCCCAGGGGGAGCCGTCCCGCCGCGGCGAGGTAGAGATCCTTCTCCCGGTTCACGCAGCGGGCTCCCAGTCGTCGGGCGTGGGTTCCCGGGGGCCCAGCAGGGTGTCCGGCGGGAACCAGGCGTCGAAGATCGCGAGGTGGCGCGCCAGGTACTCGCGCCCCAGGAACCGGACCCGGGCGAAGAAGGGCATGTGTTCGGTGGAGGCCGGCACGCCCCAGGTTTCGAGCCCCATGCGATCCGCGAGGTAGAGGGCCCGGGGGAGGTGGAAATCCGACGTAACGACCACGACCTGCCGCTGACCGAAGACCACCTGGGCCCGCCGGAGGCTGTCCCAGGTGCGCCGGCCGGCGTAGTCGCTGACGATGAGGGTGGGGGGAACCCCCTGCTTCAGCAGCCAGCGGCGCATGGCCTGGGGTTCGTTGTAGGAGGGGTGGCGGTTGTCCCCGGAGACCAGGAACCACCGCACCTTCCCGGCCTGGAACAGCCCAAGGGCCGTGCGGAGGCGGGCCTCCAGGACCTGGGTCGGTTCGCCGTCCCCGTAGACGCCGGCGCCGAGCACGAGGACCGCGCCACCGACGGGGGGCAGGGCCTCCGGGGAAAAGATCCGGCCCCGGTCCAGGGCGGGGAACCTTCCCAGGGTCCAGAGCAAGTCTCCGAGGAGGAGCAGGGCCAGGATCGCCAGCAGGGGCCGCCTCTGCAGCCAGCCGCGATGAAGGAGGGCGGAGATCGACATCGTGGGTTAGCATAGACCCTTCATGCGCCTTCGCCCCACGGACCTTCCGCGACGACCGCACCGACCACAGAGACGAGTTGCCTTGATGAACATGCGCCACACCCGCTTCGATCCGCCCTCCCGGCCTGCCCTGTGGATGGCGCCCCTGGTCCTGGCGCTCACCGCCGGCGGGGGGCTGGGCTGCTTCCGCGCCACCGGTGTCACCCGTCCCAACCTCGCGGTTGAGGAGATTCCGCA
>JAJYBX010000200.1 GCA_021778785.1 Acidobacteriota bacterium | reverse complement strand
CGAGGAGGAGGCAGGCGGTTCGACCCTTCATGCGAGACGATGCTAACCCCAATCCACCGTCCTCAGAACTGGAACCCGGCGGAGATGAGCAGGCTCTTGAGCTGGGTGTCCTGCTCGTCCTGGCTGCGGGGCCGCCCCATGATGCGCTTCCAGTCGGCGGCGTACTCGAGCTTGAGGGGGAAGCCCAGCTTCAGGATGAGGCCCAGCCCCAGGGAGGTGCGCATGGCCGGGAACGGAGCCGCGGCGTTCTTGTCGGGATTGAGGCTGCGGTAGACCTGGCCGGAATCGGCGAAGACCTCGCCCCACACGCTCTGGCCGATGACGGGGAAGCGGTATTCCAGGCTCACCAGGGCCAGGCCCTGGCCCCCCAGCGGGATGATCTGCGGGAGCAGGGTGCCGCCCTGGCCCGTGGGGCGGAGGATCTCGCCGAGCATGTCGGGCTCCACGCCCCGCACGGAATAGGGGCCGCCCCCGAAGAACCGCTCGGTGAGGGGGAGATCCTCCGCGGACTGGGCCGTGGGCCGGGCCAGTCCCACCCGCACGCCCGCGCTCACCACGCCGTGCTCGGCCCGGAAGCCCACGGGCCAGTTCCACTGGTGGCGCAGGTCCAGCTTCACGAAGCTGCTGTTGGCGCTGGTGCCGAAGAGCTGGTTGGCCAGCTCCAGCCGGGCGATGAAGAAGGTGCCTTCCGTGGGATCGTAGGGCTTGTCCCGCCGGTCCACGACCACCTGGAGATAGGGGGCCGAAATGATGCTGCGGGACGGCGTGCGGGCCAGGTAGAACAGGTCCTGGTCGGAGATCAGGGGGTTGTTGTCGGCATCGGTGTTGGCGCCCACTTCCACGCGCTCGAACCGGTAGCCCAGGCTCACCGACTGCACGGGGCCGAGCTTCCATTCGAAGGAGGTGGTGAAACGGCGGCGCCGGGCGAAGAAGGCCGCCTGGGCCTCCTCCAGGTAGGCACCCTCCAGGTGCATCCGGGTGCGGCTGGGCAGCCACGCGTCCAGCGCGCCCGGCAGGAACCAGGGATCCGTGTAGCCCACGCTGTAGCTGTCGAGGGAGCGCTTCACGTCCCCCGTGGGGAAGGCCCGGCGCAGGGCCGGGATCCGCAGGGTCTGGTCGCCCGCCCGGATGCCGAAATCCAGGGTCCGGCCCATCCCCCCGACGTTGAGCCGCTGGGTGTTCAGACCGAAGTGGTAGCCCTGCGTCTTGTCGTAGCCGAAGGATTCCGTGAAGACCCAGGGATTGCGCTCCTGGAGCTGCAGCGCCATGTCGCCACGCGCCCAGCCCTGGCGCTTCTGGCCCGGAAGGTCCGAGAGGCCCAGGAAGTCCACCCGCTGGAAGGCCCCCAGTCCGGCGATGCGCACCTGGGCATCGTCCAGCTTGAGGGGATCCAGGGGGGCTTCCGCCGGGGCGGCCACCTCCCGCAGCACCGCTTCGGCCCGGGTGCGGTCGCTGCCCTGCACCACCACGCGGCGGACGTGGTCCAGCGGCTGCGGTGGCACCTGGATCCGCACCAGCGACTGGGCGTCGTCATCCTCGAAGGCGATGTGCACCTGGGGATTGGCCGATCCGAGGGACGACAATCGCTGTCGAAGATCGGCGACCACCAGGGCCAGGTCGTTCCGCACGAGCGGAAGCGGCCGGTCGAACACCAGGCGCACGCGGCCCGGCGCGGATTCCAGGGTTCCCTCCCGGCCCTGGAGCTGACGCCGGTCCGATCCGTAACGCCGGCCCTGTCCGCCCCTGAGGGGCACGGGATGGTCCGAGAGGGCCAGCAGCAGGCTGCCCTCAAGGCGCTGCGGCGGGAAGGCGGGATCCTGCGGCAGCTCCATGACCAGCTCACGGAGGAAGCGCTGCCGCCCCTCCCGCACCACCAGGCGGACGTTCACGGATCCGTCCTTGTTCGCCTCCACCCGGCGCCGCACCCTCACTTCCGGGAAGCCGCGCTGGAGGTAGATGGCCGTGAGCCGGTCCTCCAGGGCCCGCATGGTCTCGCCCTTGGCCTGGGGCGCCAGGACGAAGTAGCGCTTCGGCAGCTGCAGGGCCGCCTTGAGCTGCTCCTCGGACAGCTCGCGGTTGCCCTCGATCCGCACGTTCCGGATGAGGCGGCGGGGCCCCGGCGCCACATGGAAGGTGAGGGTCACCTCCTCGGGGCGATCCGCCGTGCCCCGGGTGACGCGGCGATCGTAGGTGACCCGCACCTCGGGGTAGCCCTGGTCGCGGAAGTAGGTGGCGATGCGGCCGCTGCCCTCCTCCAGGAGCCCCGGGGAATAGCGGTCCGCCCGCGCCAGGGGCACGAAGTCCGTGAGCCTGGGGCGGCCGAAGAGGGGGCCGAGGAGACTCAGCCCCTCGGCCTTCAGCTTCACTTTCGGCCCGGGCTCCACCTCGAGCACCGCCTCGCCGGCGGCGCCGACCCGCACCGCCGCGGAGCCTTCGAGGCGCCCGTCCTTCACGAACTTCGCCCGCAGGCGGCGTTCGGCTTCGCGGGGGAGCCCGGCGGTCCAGAGGCTCCGGCCGGGCCGGAGCCCCGCCACCTTCAGGAGGGCCTCGGGCTTGTACGGGGCCGGATGTCCCTCGATCCGCGCGGTCAGGATCAGGGCCGGCGGCCCCAGCGTCACCAGGAACCGCAGCGTGCGGCCGCCCTCCCCGGGCCGGGCCGCCACCTCGGCCTTGGGATAGCCGCCCTCCCGCAGCCGCTGTTCCGCCAGGGCCCGGAAGGCTTCCAGTCGCAGGGGCCCCAGCCGCTGGCCCTTCTCCAGTTCGGGCAGGATCGTCTTGCGGAAGGACGATGGGAGGGGGTCCCCCGCCCAGGTCCAGGTCGCGAGGGGCACCAGGGGCACGAGCCGGACATGGGCCGTGCCATCGGGGTCCAGGCGCCCATCCACGGACTGGAAGCGGTCCACCAGACGCACGGCCTCCAGCGCCTTCCGGAATCCGGCCTCGTCCACGGGATGGCCCGGCGTCAGGCCGAGGGCCGCGCGGGCGAACTGCTGGTCATCCCCCGACCCGCCGTCGACGAGGACCGCCCGCAGGAGCGGGGACGCCGACGAGGACGCGCCCTGCGCCCCGGCTTGAACCAGGGTCAGCAGGGCGCATCCGAGGGCGGCGCGGGCGCGCACCGCCTCAGAACCCGGCGAGGGCCTCGTCCTCGGTGTCCTTCACTTCGAAGACCGAGTGCAGGCTGGTCATCTTGATGAGTCCGAAGATCTTGGGGCTCATGCCGCAGATGCGCAGCTCGCCGCCCTTGCCCTTGATGGAGGTGTAGCAGCCCACCAGCTCGCCCACACCCGAGGAATCCAGGTAGCTCACCTTGCTGAAGTTGATGACGATCTTGCGGGACCCGTTGGACAGGGCCGTGCGGACCGCCTCGCCCAGTTCCTGGTCGCCGTCCCCCAGGGTGATCTTCCCCTCCGGGTGGAGGATCAGGACGTCGTTGTGCTTGCGGCTGTTCATGATCATGGGGGCCTCGAAATGAGGACGCCAGTGTAGCAAGGGACCGCCAACTTCCCACAAGGTCTCCACTTCGGTGTCCCCGGCGGGCCCCCGATCGACCCCGGGGTCCGGGTCCGGCACGGCGGCTGCATCCCCTCTCCAGGACGCCGGGACCACCCGGCCCAATCTGCAGGGTGCTCCATGTTCGATCTCGTCAGCGGCAACCCCATGATCCAGCTCATGGACCGCAGCCTCACGCTGGCTTCCCGGCGTCAGACCCTCATCGCCTCCAACCTGGCGAACATCGACACCCCGGGCTACCGCACCCGCGACTTCGACTTCGAGGGGGCCCTCAAGGCGGCCCTGGCCGAAGACACTGGGCAGCAATCGCCCACCTCCATGGCCCGCACCAATCCCCTGCACCTCCAGGGCAGCAGCAGCGCCGAGTTCCCGGCCACCTCCGACCCCATGCGCCCGGATGCCGAGCGGAACGACGGCAACGACGTGAGCCTGGACCGGGAGAACATGCTGATGGCCCGCACCCAGATGGCCTACCAGAACGCCTCCAACTTCATGCAGGTGGAACTGCGGAAGATGTACTTCCTGATCCGCGAATCCGTCGCCCACTAGCCGGAGGGATGACCATGAGCATCAACCAGATCCTCGACATCGCCGGCAGCGGAATGGCCGCGCAGCGCCTCCGGGTGCAGCTCATCGCCTCGAACATCGCCAACAGCGAGACCACCCGCACCAAGGAGGGGGGCCCCTACCGGCGCCGGGACGCGGTCTTCCAGGCGCAGGACCTGGGCTTCGGCGATGCGCTGGCCGCGGCGGGCGTCAAGGTCGCCGGCATCCAGACCAGCCAGGAGCCCTTCCTCACGCGCTACGAGCCCGGCCACCCGGACGCGGATGCCAACGGCATCGTCAAGTACCCCAACGTCAACCCCGTGGAGGAGATGGTGAACCTCACGGAGGCCAGCCGCTCCTACGAGGCCAACATCGCGGCGGTGCGCACCGCCAAGAGCATGGCCTCCTCCGCCCTGGAGATCCTGCGCGTGCAGTAGCCTGTCGGATTTTCGACTGGCCCCCCTTCCCCGTCCGGCCGATAGTTGAACGGGCCTTCCTCCTGAGCCGATCCCATGGAACCCCTGAACATCCCCTCGATCCCCCCCCTCGGACCCGTCGCCCCCGCCAGCCAGACCGGGGCGGGCGGCGTGGCCGGCGGCGCCCAGGGCGAGGTCGGCTTCGGCGACCTCCTCAAGCAGGCCCTCCAGGAAGTGAACCAGGCCTCGGCCCAGGCCGACGTCGAGGCAC
>JAJYBX010000199.1 GCA_021778785.1 Acidobacteriota bacterium | reverse complement strand
CGGGCGCGGCGCCACCGTGGCCCAGGTGGCCCAGGCGAAGTAGTCGGCGAGGTGCTCCAGGTCCCGATCATCGTGGATGAACTTCGCTGGCAGGCCCACGGCGGCCTTCTCCCCGGCGAAGTAGTTCCGCCATTCCCCACGCTGGAGCCGGTAGGACGCCTCCTCGGCCGCGGAGAACTGGAGGGTGTCCGTGCCCGGGTCGTAGCGGTTCTGCTTGAGCTGGGACTGCAGCAGGGCCCCGATCTCCAGGGCCTGGCCCGGGGTCAAGTCCTGGAAGGGACGGCCGTACCGCGCCTGTGCCAGCGTGTCCCGCCCAATCTCCGCCAGACGGTGGAGGTACTCGGCCGTGTAGTCCGGCCCCAGGTAGGCGCCATGGCCCCACAGGGTCCCGTGCTCCATGAGGCCGTACTTCAGGAAGACCTCCTGGCCATCCTTGATGTCCCCGCCGGTGAAGAGCACCTGGCCCGAGGTCCCGAGGACCTGCGCCGGAATAGGGGGTGCGCCGCTGTAGGTCTTCGCCGTGACCCAGATCAGCAGGCTGAAGCCGAAGATCATCACGAGGATGACGGCTTGGCGCCAACGGGGCGAGAGGGGCGCAGAGTCGGAGAGCGAACTGCTCATGGGGCAATCTCCTGTCTAGACTGCTTTCAAAAAACAATCAAACAGTGCCCCCATTGGAAACAATGGGCAACCTGCAAATCGATCCATCTGTCAGCCCCCGGTGGGATCGGGACCGGCCTGGATTCAGGCCTCGGCTCCCAGGCCGGAAACCTCGCCCGCGCTCAACCGCTGGATGCCGCTGGCCGTGGCCACCTTCAGCCGGCCGTCCGGTTCCCAGCCCAGGCAGGTGCCCTGGCCCGCCTCCCAGCGAAGGGGATCCCCTTCTTGGGGCCACCGGAATGCAGGTTGAAGATTCTGCTCCAAATTTTTCCAAAATTTGGAGATATGAAGGGCCAGGTCGGGTGTCGGAGGGGCATCCAGCCCCAGATCCTTCAGGCACCCGGGGGGGATGGCCCGGTCGGGGATCTCCGGAGAGGAAGTCAGGTTCACCCCCAATCCCAGGATCAGCCGCCCCCCCACCTGCTCGCCCAGGATGCCGCCCAGCTTCCGGAGCCGGCCGTCCTTCCAGGCTACGAGGTCGTTGGGCCACTTCAAGCCCAGGGCCCGGCCCTCTGGGTCCAGCACCCGCGCGGCGGCGGTCATGGCCCGCTGCATGACCACGCCGGGCGGCACGCCTGGAAGGGGCGGCAGGGCGGCCGACAGCCAGAGCCCGGCCCCGGCGGCGCTCTCCCAGCGGTTGCCCTGGCGGCCCCGGCCCTCGGTCTGGCGGTCCGCCAGGACGGCGCAGAAGCCCAGTTCGGGGTGCCGCCTCAGGAAGGCCTGGGTGGAATCCACCGAGGCCAGGCGGATCAGGGGCAGGTCCGTCATGCGGGGCGGCGGCCGCCCTGGTTCCTCAGCCAGAGGATGCGGAGTCCGTCGAGGGTCAGGTCCGGCGAGACATGCTGGATGCGCGGAATGTGCGGGGCCATGACCCGGCCCAGGCCCCCCGTGGCCACCACCTGGGCCTCGGGGCACTCCTCCAGCAGGCGTTGGAGGATGCCGTCCACCATCCCGATGTAGCCGTAGAAGATGCCTGCCTGCATGGCCTGCACGGTGTTGCGCCCCACCAGGCGCTCCGGCTCGGCGATCTCCACGCGCGGCAGGCGGCTGGCCCGCTGGAAGAGGGCTTCGGCGCTGATCTTCACGCCGGGCGTGATGAGGCCGCCGAGGTACTCCTTCTTGGCGTTCACCACATCGAAGGTGGTGGCCGTGCCGAAATCCACCACGATGAGGGGCGCTCCGTACTTCTCGATGCCCGCCACGGCGTTCACCAGGCGGTCCGCCCCCAGCTCGGCCGGGTTGTCGATGAGCACCTTCACCCCCGTCTTGACGCCGGGCTCCACGTAGAAGGCCTCCACCCCGAAGTAGGTCTTCGAGAGGGCCATGAGGATCGGGTGCAGGGGCGGCACCACGCAGGAGATGGCCACGTGCTTGATCTGGGAGGCCTCGATGCCCCGGTGGCGCATGAGGGCCAGGGCCGACAGGCCGTACTCGTCCACGGTGCGCTCGCGGCTGGTGGCCAGGCGCCAGGAGCAGATCAGGGGCGCGTCCGGCCCCTGGGTGAGATCGAAGATCCCCAGCACCACGTTGGTGTTTCCGACATCCACGGCCAGCAGCAGACTCATGGCGACTCCGAGCACTCCAGGATGGCCGGAGGCCGTTCCGGCCGCCAGTCCCCCGATGTGATGCCCGTTCCGGGGCCTCTCGCTAAGCTGGAGGGTCCTCAGGAGCCGCCATGCCCCGTACCATCATCGAGCCCTTCCGCATCAAGTCCGTGGAGCCCATCCGCATGACCACGCCGCAGGAGCGGGTGGCCCTGCTGGAGGAGGCCAGGCTGAACGTGTTCAAGCTGAGGGCGGATGACGTGCTGCTGGACTTCCTCACGGACAGCGGCACCGGCGCCATGTCCGCGAAGCAGTGGGGCGCCATCATGGAGGGCGACGAGAGCTACGCCGGCGCCAACTCCTTCTTCCGGCTCGAGGCGGTGCTCAAGGAGCTGACCGGCTACAAGCACATCATCCCCACCCACCAGGGCCGGGCCGCCGAGCGGATCCTCTTCTCCGTGGCCACGAAGAAGGGCGATCTCGTCCCCAACAACACGCACTTCGACACCACCCGCGCCAACCTGGAATACGCCGGCGGTGAGGCCGCGGACCTGGTGATCCCCGAGGGCCTCCAGCCCAAGACCCGCCACCCCTTCAAGGGCAACATCGACCTGGAGAAGGTGGAGGATCTCCTCAAGCGCGAGGGCCACCGCATCCCCTTCGGCATGATGACCCTCACCAACAACAGCGGCGGCGGCCAGCCCGTGAGCCTCGCCAACCTGCGGGCCTACAGCGCCCTCCTGAAGAAGCACGGCAAGCCCCTCATCCTGGATGTCTGCCGCTTCGCCGAGAACGCCATGTTCATCAAGCTCCGGGAGGAGGGCCAGCAGCACCGCAGCGTGAAGGAGATCGCCCAGGAGATCTTCAGCCTGGCCGACGGCTGCACCATGAGCGCGAAGAAGGACGGACTCGTGAACATCGGCGGCTTCCTGGCCCTCAACCAGGACACCTGGGTGGAGGCCGCCAAGAACATGCTGATCCTCACCGAGGGCTTCCCCACGTACGGCGGCCTGGCCGGCCGCGACCTGGCCGCCCTGGCCGTGGGGCTGGAGGAGGGCCTGCACGAGGACTACCTCCGCTACCGCCTGCGCACCGCGGAATACATGGGCGAGAAGCTGCTGGCCGGCGGGGTCTCCATCGTGGAACCCACGGGCGGCCACGCCGTCTACATCGACGCCAAGGAGTTCCTGCCCCACCTGAAGTCCGAGGACTACCCGGCCTGGAGCCTCTGCAACGCCCTCTACCTGGAGGCCGGCATCCGGGGCGTGGAGATCGGCTCCGTCATGTTCGGCCGGCACCAGGAGGACGGCAGCGAGGCCTACCACACCATGGAGCTCGTCCGCCTGGCCTTCCCCCGGCGCATGTACACCCAGAGCCACTTCGACTACGCCGCCGAGGCCATCTGCGAGCTGAAGGCCAAGGCCCACACCGTCCGCGGCGTCCGCATCGTGAAGCAGAGCAAGTACCTGCGCCACTTCACCGCCGAGATGCGCTGGGCCTGACCCGGGGGGATTCCCGCTAGGATGGACGGCACCTCCCGAAGGCCGCCCATGACCTCCCCGTCGATCGACGATCTCTTCGCCCGCCAGCAGGCCGCCCGCTGGCGGGTGGCCGCCACCTCCGCCCAGCAGCGGCGCGCCAAGCTCAAGGCCCTCCTGGATGCCCTCATGGCCCACCGGGCCGAGGCCCAGGCGGCCCTGGCCGCCGATTTCCGGAAGGCCCCGGAGGAGGTGGACCTCACGGAGCTCTACCCGGTCATCGGGGAGATCAAGGACGCCCTGCGCCACCTGCCCCGCTGGATGAAGCCGCGGAAGGTCCCCACGCCCATCGGCCTCCTCGGCAGCGCGGGCACCCTCCGCTACGAGCCCCGGGGCGTGGTGCTCATCATCAGTCCCTGGAACTACCCCATCTACCTCACCCTGGGACCACTCGTCTCCGCCCTCGCCGCGGGGAACTGCGCCATCCTCAAACCCTCCGAGTTCACCCCGCACACCACGGCCTTCCTACGGAAGCTGCTGGCGGGCCTGTTCCCCGAGGAGGAGGTGGCCCTGGTGGAGGGCGACGCCGCGGCCGCCCAGGCCCTCCTCGCCCTGCCCTTCGACCACATCTTCTTCACCGGCAGTCCCGCCGTGGCGAAGGTGGTGATGAAGGCCGCGGCGGAGCACCTGACCTCCGTGACCCTGGAACTGGGCGGCAAGTCGCCGGTCCTCGTGGATGCCGATGCGGATCTCCGCGTGGCGGCCCGGAAGATCGCCTGGGGCAAGGGCCTCAACGGCGGCCAGACCTGCGTGGCGCCCGACTACGTGCTGGTGCACGATCGGGTGCATGACGCCCTGGTGGCGGAGCTGAAGGGGGCCTTCGAGGCCTTCTACGGGGCCGATCCCGAGGCCCGGAAGGCCAGCCCCGACTTCGCCCGCATCATCAATCCCCGCCACCACGCCCGGCTGGCCGGCCTCCTGCGGGACTCCAAGGGCCTGGTGGTGTTCGGCGGGGAGCAGGACGCCGAAACCCTCTATCTCGCCCCCACCCTGCTGACGGAAGCGGATCCCGCCTCACCCGTCATGC
>JAJYBX010000198.1 GCA_021778785.1 Acidobacteriota bacterium | reverse complement strand
CCAGCTTGATGCGGAAGGCGGAAGCCGGGGCCTGGTCGAAGGTGGGATCCACCGGGACCCAGCGATGGCCCAGTTCCACCTCCACCCAGAAATGCAGCCCCAGCAGGCCGTCGAGGGCCACCCATCCCGTGACGCCCCGGGCCGGGACGCCCAGGCGGCGCAGGAGCGCCACGGCAAGCACGCCGTGCTCGGTGCAGTCGCCCCTGGGGTGGTGGCAGACCTCCAGGGCGGAGGCGAAGCCCACACTGAAATCCTTGTCCGTGATCCAGGTGAAGACGAAATCCGTCACCCGCTGGGCCAGTTCCCAGCGGCTCAGTCCCTGCGGCAGCGCCATGCGCCGGAGCAGGCCGTCGAAGGCCGGATCCCGGAAGGGCACCAGGGGCGTGGCCGCCAGGTAGGGCGCGTCCGCCGCGGAGGGCCTGCCGGTGACGGGGGGCTCCGCCGCCTCCGCCACGCTGGGCATGGCGGCCCGGACGAACCGCCACCGCCCGTCGGGGAGCCGGCGCTGCTGGGCATCCTCCTTGAGGGCCGGGTCCGCCCCCTCGGCCCGCAGGGTGATCTCCTTCAGCCAGGGCAGGAAGGGATGGGGTGGCAGGGTCTGGAGGGTCCGCTCGAAGAAGCCCGCGGCGGGCGTCCCGGCTGCCGCGGGCGCCGGCAGCTCGCGGCGCTGCATGAGGAGCGAGAGGCCGCCCAGGTCGCTCGTCTGGCGGACCTCTCCCTCCGTGGGCGAGATCCAGGATTCCAGGGGGGCCTGGGTGTCCCCGTCGATCTCCTGGCCGGAAAAGTGGACGGCGTCGGGGAAGCCGGGCAGGGGGTCCCGGCCCTTGGGCTCCAGTTCCACCGTGCTCCACTGCTGGGCCGGGAAGGAGAAGGTGACCGCCCGCACGGGCCGGCCCGATTTCGCCGCCGCCTGGAGCCGGGCGTCCAGGTCCTCAGGCCAGAGGATGGCCCCTTCGGGCACGGGCTTCTCCACCGGCGACCCGTGCTTCGGGCGGATCTTCAGGATGCCCGGCGCCAGGGGGGACCACTCGGCCTCGCCCTCGAAGGGCTCCTGGGAGAGCTTCACCCGCCAGGTGAAGGCGAGGGATCCGTCCGGCCGGCGCCGGGCGGTCTCGTCCAGCTCCTGCCGGATGGTCATGCCCATGCGGGTGAGGGAGAGCCATTCCCGGCTCTCCACCACCTGGTCCGGTCCCTCCCGGCGGATGGCCTTCGAGGCCCCCCCCACCTCCTCGCCGGCGATCCACTGGCGGTAGAGCCTGGGTTTCGCGTCCTGCGCCCCCAGGGTCAGGCAGGCCAGGAGGAGGGACAGCAGGGCAGAGGCGCGCATCCTCCCAGTCTATCGGGGCGCCCGCCTCCGGTAGCCTGGAGGGGTGCTCCGGACCTTCGCCGCCATCGTCCTCAAGGCCTCCCCCTACGCGGAGGGGAGCGCGGTGGTGTCCTTCCTGACCGAGCATGGCGAGCGGCTCTCGGGCGTGGCGAAGGGCATCAAGAAGCCCACGGCCAAGTGGGTGGCGGCCTTCGAACCCCTCGGCATGGTGCAGGTCAGCTTCTTCGGGAAGGAGCAGGCCGACCTGAAGCGCATCACCCGCTGCGACCTGAAGTTCAGCCCCCTGACCCTGGGCCACCTGGAATCGAGCCTGGTGATGGCCTGCCTGGCGGATCTCTTCGACCGGGTGGCGCGGGAGGGCGTGGAGGACGAGCGCCTCTACCGGCTCCTCAGCGCCTGCGGCCGGGCCCTGAAGGCCCACCCGGACAATGCCCTGGGGATCCTGGCCTACGCGGAACACTGGCTGCTGCACTGCCTCGGCCTGCTGCCCCACCCCCGGACCTGCGGGCGCTGCGGGAGCGGGGAGGCCCCCCTGGCCCTCCTCTCGGAGGAGCAGGGCTGGTGTTGTACCGCCTGCACGGCGGTGGATCCTTCCGAGGCCCTCCCCCCCGGGGCGCGGGAGCACCTGCGCCGCCTCCGCACGGCCGCCGCGGAGGAGGCCCCTGCGGTGGACCCAGCCGACGAGGCCCAGCGGGCCGTGACGGCCCTCCTGCGCCAACGGCTCCTCCGGGAGCTGGGGGGGAGCCTGCGCAGCTACGACGTGCTCTGGCGCCTGGTCTGACAGGATTTGCCTCCCGGGGCCGGGGCGCCGATGGGGTCCTCAGGCATCGAGGGCGCGCATGGGGCGGGATCGTTCACTCTGGGAGCATTTCGGCGGCGGCCGGCTGATCGTCGACGCCGTCATCCTGGCCGTGCTCGGCCTGCTCGAATACGCCATCCTCAGCTACCCCTCCTCCATCCGGCCCGGCGAGGGCGCCGTCCTGGTGATGGCCTTCGCGGCCCTCCTGATCCTGGGGCGCCGGGGCCTCTCCTGGCAGCGGGACCTGGCCCTCGACGCCTTCCTGCCGGACTGGGTCGCCCGGGTGGCCAGGGGCAGCCGGGAACGGACCCAGGTGCCCCCGGGGCTCTCCACGGAAGCCGGGCTCACCGCCCGGGCCCTGGACCACCTGCTGGTGGATGTCCAGGAGGCGCGGGAAGCCCTGGGGGATCTCCAGGAGGCGGTGGTCCGGGACTGGCGGGAGGTGGATGCGGCCCTCGCGGAGGTCCAGCGCCAGCAGACCGCCGACCGGGAGAACCGGAGCCGGGCTGCGGGACGGCTGGCCGGGGCGGGCGCCGAGTTGAAGGCGGTCTTCGAGGACACCCTCCAGCTGGACCGCATCGAGCTGGACCAGCGCCTGCGGGCCGACCAGTGGCGGCTGCAGGCCCAGGCCTTCGTGGGCTCCCTGGAGCAGGTGAAGGGCGGGCTGGATCAGTTCGAGAATCTCGTGGAAGAGCTGCGGGACACCTTCCCCCGTCTCCTCCGGGAAGGGGATGCCCTGGGGCGCCTGGCCAACTCGGGCATGCGCCACGGCGCGCGGCTGGGGATGGCCGTGCGGGGGCTCGTGGAGCATACGCCGCGGCTCCTGGAGGAGACCAAGACCCGGCTTGAGCAGTTCCGTCACTTCCGGAAGGCGGCGGACGAGCTGAGGGATCAGGCCGAGGCGCTGGGCCGGCGGATGGAGGGCTTCCGCATCGATGCGCTGGACCGCACGCGGGCCTTCGGCGGGGTCCAGGGCTCCCTGAAGGTCATCGACGACGCCGCCCAGCAGGCGGGGCTCCTGGCGGTCAATGCGGCGATCCTGTCCCAGCAGGGGAACGGAGGGGCCGGGGTCCAGGCCATCGGCGGGCGGCTGCGGCACCTCGCCGGCCAGACCGCCCGTGGCGCGGCGGAGGTCGAGCGGGCCCTGGAGGAACACGCCCGCGGCCTGGACCAGGAGTCCGCCGGCCTCTGGACGCTCCAGGAGGTCACGGAGACCCTCCTGGCGGGCATCCAGAACCTGCTGCGTTCCTCGGCCTACCTGGACCAGCAGGGCCAGGAGCTGGAGCGCCTCCTGGACACGCAGGTGGCCCAGGTGGACCACGTCCGCCAGATGTCCGAGCACGCCGAGCTGGCCCTGCACGAAGTGGGCGAG
This sequence comes from Acidobacteriota bacterium, assembly GCA_021778785.1. Taxonomy (GTDB): domain Bacteria; phylum Acidobacteriota; class Holophagae; order Holophagales; family Holophagaceae; genus Geothrix. The sequence goes on along the minus strand of JAJYBX010000198.1, from coordinate 1,279 downwards.
CGGGCCCGCGCCATCGAGGGCGCCATGGGCCGCCTGTGGGCCGTCGAGGCCAAGCTCCTCCCGGAGCTGGAGCGGCTCTCCCGCGGAGGGGCGCGGCTCACGGAGTCGGGCCGCGATCTCTCCCGGATCAGCCAGCAGAACATCGAGGAGATCTGGAGCATCCTCGCCCGGCACCAGGCGATCCGGCGCAATGGGGCCTACCGGCAGGTGACCGCCGGAGAGCTGGGGCGCCTCCTGGATCCCCCTTCGGCCGACGAAGGCGCTCCCGCACGGGTGGCCTGGATCCGCTCCCTCCGGCGCGGCCGCCTCGCCGGCAGTGGGATGCCTCCCGCGCTCCGGGGCAGCCGCGAGCCGGATGGAACCGTGCAGCTCCGGCTCCTGGGCCTGGACGCCCTGGGCCTCCCCGAGCCCGCCGCGCTCCAGCAATTCGTCTGGAGCCGGGGGGGCCGCGACTGGCGGCTGGATCTCCGGGAGGAACTGCGCTCCGAGGACCACCGCATGGCCCTGCTGGAGACCCTCCGTCGCAGCGAACTCCAGGCCTGCTTCCCGGATCTGCAGACCCGGATCACCCCGGAAGGGGCCTTCCTGTCCCTTCCCTTCGCCTTCGGCCAGCTGCCGACGTTCCTGGCGGGCCTGGCCCTGGATCTGCCGCTTGGCGCCGAGGGCTGGGAGGGGCCACTCCGGACGCCGACGCCGGTGCCCGAGGCGAGGCAGGCCTTCCTCTGGGCCGGGCCGGACCTGGATCCTGGGCTCCGCCGCGAGGTGATGCGCCGGGTGCATGGCCTGGTGCATGACGTCCCCGACCACCACCTCCTGCTTCCCGAGGCCCCCTACGAGGGAGAAAGGCCGCCCTGCCTGTGGCTGGGGGAAGCCGAGGAGGCGAGCGTGGAGCTTTCGGAGGCCCTCCCCTTCCGCTTCGAGCCCCTGGGCGTTCCCGAAACCGCCCTCCTCGAATGGCGGGAGCGGGTACTCCAGTGCGGAGGGCGGGAGGGACCGGAGGGGGTGGCGCTGGTCGTGGCCCGCCTCGCTCCCATCGATCCCGCGCTCCTGCTGGTCCAGCTGTTCCGACGCGAGGCGCGCCTGGCCTGCATGGCCCATCCGGCCCTCGCCCCCTACCGTGACCGGGTCCGCTCGGAGGTGTTCGCGCTGGAGGCGCCCGACCCCACCCGGACCGCCTGGGAGATCCTCGAGGCCTTCCGGACCGAAGGGTGGCTGCTGCCGCTGCCCGCTCTGTGAGGCGGCTGTGACGCGCGGCCTCCCTGGCGCTCGGACGGCCCGC
>JAJYBX010000197.1 GCA_021778785.1 Acidobacteriota bacterium | reverse complement strand
ATCTCGCCGCCAAGAAGCACAACGAGAAGCGGGTGCTCTCCGTGAACCTCTACTTCATGGCGCGGGCCGCCGCGCGGCTGGGCGCCGCCGCCGAGGCCCAGCAGCTGGTGGATCTGGCGGATCGCCTGCACCCCGGCAAGCGCCGGGTGGCCCAGCAGGATCCGCTCTTCCGGTAGACCGACGCGCGAGGTGTCGTTGCCAACGACACCTAGGGACGCGCCTCCTCGATCAGGGCCCGGATGCGGCGGCGCACCTCCTCCGCGAGGGCGTCCCGCTCCGGGTAGGCCGCGGGATCCACCGGCGCGCCCACCACCACGTCGTAGCGTCCCGGACGGATCCGGGCGGTCCCCCGCGGCAGCACCTGGAAGCCCCCCAGGGTGGCCAGGGGCAGGATGGGCACGCCCGCGTCCTGGGCCAGGGCGAAGCCCCCCTTCTTGAAGGGCAGCATCCGGCCCGTGGCGCTGCGGGTGCCCTCCGGGAAGATCACCACGTTCTTGCCGCCGCGGATCTCCAGGGCCGCGGCGTGGATGCTCCGCATGGCCCGGTCCCGGTCCCGCCGGTCGATGAAGATGACGCCGGCCAGCATGGCGGCCCAGCCCACGAAGGGAATGTACTTCACCTCCTTCTTGGCGATGTACACCGCGGGCAGGGGCAGGACGCCGATGAGCACCGGCGGATCCAGCTGGCTCTCATGGTTGGACATGAAGATCACGGGCTGGCGCCCCTCCCGGATGTCCGCCGGAAGCTGTTCCCAGCCCCGGAGGGTGATCGGGATGCGGCAGAACCAGCCCACGCTCCGGGCGTACCAGGGGCCCACGGCGAAGAAGGCGCGCCGGGGACCGAGGAAGGGGACGGCCAGGAGGATGCCGATGACGGTGCAGGGGACCATCAGTCCGGCCCAGACCGTCATCACAAATCCGCCAAGCCCGGTGCTCCGCCAGTTGGCCACGCGTCCCCCCCTGTGGTATCCAGGCTATCAAGGCAGGGAGGTTCCCGTGGGCATCACCGATCGGATCCTGGAGGATCATGCGTCCCGGAAGGACCACGACGGCGTGGCCTGGTTCACCGCGGCCGATCTGGCCCGCCTGGGCATCCACGACCGCCTCTTCACCGTCATGCAGACCGTGCAGCACACCCTGAAGCTGCGCCGCGCCGGCCAGTCCGTGGAGAGCCACGGCTGCACGGACCAGTGGTCCGTGCAGGACGTGGGCTGATCCGGCCTCAGGCCTGGAGGGCGGCTTCCATGGCCCGGGCCCGGGGGTGGAGGATCTGGTTCTCCAGCGTGATGTGCAGGTGCAGGTCCCGCTCCAGCTCATCCAGGCCCAGGTAGAGGGCCCGGAAGGTGGCGCAGCCGTCGGCGGGGGTCGTGTAGGCCCCGGTGAGCTGGCGCAGCTCCGCCAGCAGGGCGCCCACGGCCTCGTGCTCCATCTCCATCACGCGGATGGGGCTCTGGACGCTGCCGAAGCAGGCCCCGCCCATCTCGCCCCGCTCCATGCGGATGATGAAGGGGAACAGGATCTGCTCCTCCTTCATGAGGTGCGGGAGCAGGTCGGCGTGCAGGGCGGTGAAGATCTCCCCCACCCGCTCCAGCTCCGGGTGGCGCGGTCCATGGGCGGCCTGCACCTTGTCGAGGAGCCCCTTCAGGCGCGGCAGCTCCGTGCGGAGATAGTCATGGTGGGTCGGTACGATGTGCGCGATGAGGGCCTGGAGGCTGGCCTGGGTCCAGGCCTGGAGCGAAGGCGTCCCCTGGGAGGGCGCGGCCAGGCCGTCGAGGCCCTGCAGCACCGTTCCGGGCTCCAGGCCGGCGCTGGCGCAGGCCTCCCCCAGGCTGCGGTGGCCGCCGCAGCAGTAGTCGAGGCCGAGGCCCTCGAAGTAGCGCATGGTCTCGGGGCGCTCGAGCACCAGTTCGCCCAGCTTCGTCTGCAGGTCCGTGGTCATGGGATCTCCTCGCGGGGCAGGGGCCCCGGACCTCAAGGTGGGGCACGGAAGGGGTGGCAGGGGTCACAAGTCATACTAAAACGGTCTGGTTTTCTTAAATAAGGTCGAACCCCGGGCCATCGACTCTGCAAGTCGTTTGATTTCAATCCACAGTGATGGACTTGGAGACGTTCTTGGGGGCGTCCGGGTGGACACCGTGGTCCACCACGCCGAGGCCGTCCATGTAATCCATCTTCAGGACCGACATGCGGAAGGCGAGGCGCTGGAGGACCACGGAGGCCGCGAAGACGAAGAGGTTGGGGTCGCCCGAGAAGGGGACCTCCAGGTACTTCGACCAGTAGCGGTCCTGCCCCATGGGCCGGCCGGCCACGGCCACCGCCAGTTCGGGGTTCTTCTCGGCCACGAGGAGGATGTCCGCGCCGCGGATCTTGTGGGTGTGGATCTGGCTGATGGTGATGCGGACATCGCGCTCCTCGCTGGGGCAGACGAAGAGCAGGGGGTAGTTGGAGAACCGCGTCTCCACGAGCTCGGGCCAGGCCTTCAGGGATTCCAGGCCGCCCGCGAAGGGCCGTCCGTCGCGGCGCTGTTCGTAGACTTCCAGCAGGCCCGCCAGGTCCTGCACGGAGAAGAGCGTGTTCTTGCCCAGGATGGTGTTGGGGCCGTGCTTGAACTCGGCGGCATCGTAGCCCTCGGCATGGTTCAGCACCACCTCGCGGATCTTCAGGGCCCCCTCGCGGGCCAGGCCGATGAGGCCGGTGCCGAGGATGTGGAGGGAGGGTTCCAGGTGGAGCCGGACGGCGGCCTCCTCGATGTCGGGCCCGGACAGGCGCAGCGTCTCGCGGATGAGATCCTTGGCACGGCCCAGGTTCTCGGCGATCTTGCGCTCGGTGAGCGAGAAGGAGGCGGCCAGCACGTAGAGGATGGCCACCTGGTTGAGGAAGCTCTTGGTGGCGGCCACGGCGATCTCGGGGCCGCAGAGGATGGGCAGGTAGAACTCGGACAGTTCCTGGGGGATGCGGCTGTTCTCGTTGTTCACCAGCGACACGCGGCGCAGGCCGGGGACGCGGGTCCGCACGTCCTGGAAGATGTCCACCAGATCCTTCGTCTCGCCGGACTGGGTGATGTCGATGAGCAGGTCCCTGGCGCTGAGGGCGTTCAGGTACATGGACCGGAACATGCCCGGATTGCACGGGAAGACAGCCACGCCGGCCAGGCTGTTGAAGAAGGTGGCCGCCACCAGGGCCGCGTGGTACGAGGTGCCGGAGGCCACCAGGAAGACCCGGCCGCCCTCCTTGCCGGCCTCGCGGATGGCCTGCACCAGCTCCATCAGGTGGCGCGTCACCCTGCGGCGCTTCTTCCACACCAGCAGCAGGTCGAAGAGGGCCAGCGCCTCGCCGGCCTGGGGGTCCAGCCGGCCCAGGTCCGCCAGGAGCTGCCGTTCGTCGGAGACGGGATGCCCGCGCCAGGCCTGGAGCACGTCCTGGTGGGGCTTCACGCGGCTGGCCAGCTCCCGGTACACGGGATCCGCCAGGAGGGCCGCCAGGGCGGCGCCCAGGGAGGCCTCCGCCGGCACCTCGTAGAGGGCCATCACCTTCCCGAGGAGGGCCTTGCAGAGATCCTTCCGGTCCTCGAAGGCGGCGAACAGGCCGTCCGTCTCGGGGGAGCGGAAGTAGTAGCGGAGCACCTCGTCGAGGTTGTCGGGCGAGGAGGCGATCTCCTGCTCCATGAAGTAGCGGAAGGGCGGCCGGAGGCCCGTGTCCCGCACGTTCAGCTTGGAGCGCTTGGGGCGTGGCACGGAGAAGGTGAGCTCCTTTCCAAGGCTGAACACCAGGTACTCGCGCTCGGTGAACCAGAGGCCCTCGCCCTCGGCGAGCGGGATGAGCATGCGGGTCTTGGAGAGTACGGACGTGAGGTCGCTGCTCACCACCACGAAGTCGCCGTGGGCGTCCGTGCCGAGGCCGGCGTAGAGCGAGGAGCCCGACTTCACGGCCACCACGCCCGGCACGGCCGGATCGGAGAAGGCCGCGGCGTAGGAACCCTCGGCCTTGGCATCGGCCTTCCGCGCGCCATCGATGAGGAGGAGGACGCCGTCAGGAACGGAGGTGCCAAGGCCGGCCGCCGCGAGCGCACTTCGCGCGGAGGCGAGAACCGGGCCGGGATCGGCCAGGTTGGCGGCGTAGAAGTCCTCGGCGAGGTGGGTGATCATCTCGCCGTCGTTGTCGGACACGACCTTGTGGCCCCGGGCGGAGAGGTAGGGCTTGAGCGCATCGGTGTTGGAGATGTTGCCGTTGTGGGCCCCCACGAAGGGCAGCTTGCAGGGCGTGTGGTGGGGCTGGCTGTTCACGTCCGTGACGGCGCCGTAGGTGGCCCAGCGCACCTGGCCGATGAACCGCTGGCCGGATTCCCGGTCGATGCCCAGCTCGGGCACCACGCGGCTGGGGGCCCCCACCTTCTTGAGGAGACGGATGCCCAGATCGGCGCCGATGAAGGCGGCCCCGGTGGAGTCGTAGCCCCGGTACTCCAGCCGCTTCAGCAGCTCACCGGCCTCGTGCCCCAGGGCGGGGTTCGGGGATCCGTAGCAGAGGGACACGATTCCGCACATGATCGACTCCATCGGGCCGGCGCGAGGCCGGTCCAAACGACCATCTTGGTGTGTTTCCCGGAAACCTTCAAACCGAGGAAGGATTAAAGATCCACCGCCAAGTCGCCAAGGACGCCAAGAACGGTAGTTTCCGCTTTTCCTGGTGTCTTGGCGCCTTGGCGGTGATCAGTTGCCTTAGAGTGCCTAACAAAACCCCCACGGGGCCGCGCGAGGGCCGCCGGGCGAGCGAGGCGAGGAACGCGAGGAGACGCGTAGCGGGTACTACGCGCGACGAGCGTGACGCGGCATCGCGACGCCCGCCGGCCCTCGCCC